>NZ_JBLYZG010000018.1:0-85670 GCF_049310245.1 Endozoicomonas sp. ALB115
GTTTTGATGACCTACCTGATGGATACATTCAATATTACGGCAAGATAACAAAGAGTCGGAGTTCTGGTGAAGAAGTCAGAAAACACAGGGATTCTTCCGCAAGAAGTATCTATCTGAGCCTGCTGCGAGATCGCTTCAAAGTAAAACCCGCTGGCAGGAATATCATCATACAGCTGGCTTATGAGTCAGCAAAAAGCAAACACCACCTAGCGGATATCATCAATGAAGTTCTCGAAAATCTGATTAAAGACTCTTATGAGCTTCCTACCTTTGATGCACTTGCTCGGGTCGCAAGTGACCAGCGCCGAAGGATTAATAAAGAACTCTACAGCAATTACCTCGATTCTCTTGATGAAAAGTCCAGACTGGTTCTCTCATCATTACTGGATGAAGAACCATGGGAAAAGCTTAAAAAAGAACCTGGAAAGCTGACGACAAAAAACACAACTAATACGCTGGGAGTATTGAGCTGGCTTCGCAAGCAACAGGCAGATCTACCCAACTTGCCGGATATCACACCTGACAAATACCGGGACTTGCAGTTGGAAGCCCGTGCTCTGGATCGTTCGGAAATGGCTCGATTGAGAAAGGGTAAGCAAGAGTTACTGTTGACGATCCTGCTCCGTTACCGACTTTCCCGCACCCTTGATGATGCGGCTGATTTACTGATCAAACTGATTCGGCGTATGCACACTCGGGCAGACAAGAAGCTGAAGGAATGGCTGAAAAATAAAACGAAACAGCAGGAGCAGCTTATCGGGCAGCTGAAGGATGTCACCGTTGCTTACCAGGGGAGTTGCAGAGACGATCAGCATAAACTCCGGAATATAGGCACAGCCCTGAAACACAATCCGCAGGAAGTGATCGACTCCTGCGACCAGCTACTGACTTACTCAAGCAACAACTACCTCCCGTTTTTACTCCCTATGTTCAAAAATCACAGAGCAAATCTGTTTGATGCCCTGAGCTTGCTGAAAGTGAGAACGCCTAATAGTGACTATGAGTTGATCAAAGCCATACTGTTTATCAAGAAACACCAGGCATCACGTAAAAGCCATATTGATGTATCCAACAGCTCTGTATCCCTAAAGTGGATACCTGCAAGAAAGTGGTGGACTTCAGTCACTGAGACTCAAAAGAAAGGTGAGCCCGTTACTAAGGTACATCGCCTTTATCTTGAGCTGTGCCTCTTTACGCTGGTTGCAGAAGCACTCAGGTCAGGCGACTTATTTGTTGAAGACAGTGAGAATTATAGTGATTTCAGAACCCAGTTTATCTCAGAAGAAGAGTATCAAGAGCAGTTCGAAGATTTCTGCCAAATGATGAGCTATCCCTCCAATGGTAGCGACTTTTGCAGGCAGCTCAAAGCCAGACTTCACGCTGTTTGCAAAAAGGCTGATGAGCAGTTCCCAGATAATACTGAAGTGCAAATCATTAATAAAAAGCTATGCATCACCCCAATCAAGGCAGAGAAGCCAACCCCTGAACAAGAAGTGCTCGTATCCCTGATCAAAGAGCGTATGCCGCCCAAAAATATTCTGGATGTGCTGTCTGAAACTGAAAAGTGGCTGAATCTCAGCAAGCATATCCGGCCTCTGTCGGGTAACAAATCCAGAATCGATAATACAGAAGAGCGCTTTGTTCTCAACCTGCTTTGTTACGGCTGTAACCTTGGGCCAGTCCAGTTGTCCCGCTCAGTTCAGAATATCAGCCGAAAACAAATTGCACGGCTGAACCTTAAGCACTGTTCTGAAGACACTCTCATCAAATGTATCAGGGATGTCATTAATGGCTATAACCAATTTTCGCTACCTAGCTACTGGGGAACCGGAAAAAGAGCGTCCGCCGACGGCACAAAATGGGATGTGTACGAAAACAACCTTCTGTCCGAGTACCACATTCGGTATGGTGGCTATGGCGGCATTGCCTACTACCACCTCAGCGACAAATATATCTGCCTTTTTTCACGCTTTATACCCTGTGGTGTTTATGAGGCAATTTATATTCTGGACGGTCTTCTGCAGAATGATTCCGATATTCAACCCGATACTGTCCATTCTGATACACACGGGCAAAGCCTTGCAGTTTTTGGATTGGCTTATTTGCTGGGAATCAAGCTAATGCCCAGGATAAAGAACATTAAGCGGTTAAACCTACACCGACCAGAGGCAGGAGCCAGATTCAAGCACATCAACGGTATCTTTGCGGAGCCTATCGACTACAAGGTAATCGAAAGAGAATTACCGGAAATGCTGAGAATCGCCATGTCAATTAAAGCGGGGAAACTGACTGCATCAACCATTGTTCGTCGCTTGACTGGCAAGAGTCGGAAAAACCAGCTGTATTATGGCTTCAGGGAGCTTGGCAGGGTCGTACGAACTCAGTTTCTGATGGAGTACATAGCTGATGGTGGCCTTCGCCGTATGATTAATGCTTCGACCAACAAAAGTGAGCACTTTAACAAGTTTTCTGACTGGATTTTCTTCTACAACAAGGGCGTGATTCGGGAAAATGACCGACACGAGCAGGCCAAAATCATTAAGTGGAATCATCTGGCCACTAATATGCTCATATTTTATAACGTCGAAGTGATGACAAGGGTACTCAAAGAACTGAGAGAAGAAGGACAAAAGATTACTGAAGACGATTTGAAACACCTGTCTCCCTATATTGAAAGTGCGAACAGGCTAGGAGACTACCGTCTTGAATTAGGCAGGCATGTGCGCCCGTTAGATTTCTCAATTTCTGTTTTATAAACAGTAGGTTAGCGAATTTTTCTGACGTAAAAGCAATTTTGCAGGTCGGGGCCCTAAGCCTGCTATTCAGTTTGAGAATTTAATAACTGCTTGAAAACGCGGTTTTCGGGCATGATTAGGGAGCGTCTGTTAAAAATGCCGTTTCGGCCGACCATGTAGTATTATTTATTGATCTATGGGTCAAAAGTCGGTCTTCGCGTAGAGTTGGGTCACCCTTCACGACTTGGAATCTACAAACGCCTGGTCAGGTCTGGCCATCAGGGTGTGCCGGTGGGAGCCCTGCAAAAAGAGCTGGACATTCCGGGTTCAACCCTTTCCCATCATATTTCAGCCCTGGTCTCTGTGGGGCTGATTAAGCAGAAGAGGGATGGCAGGACACTGTATTGCATTCCCCAGTTCGCCACCTTCAATGAGGTCATGGGGTTTCTCAGCGAGGAGTGTTGTGCGGACGAGTCAACGTAATCAGGCGGGGTAGGTTACCAGTGCCTGATCCATCAGGAACTGGTAACCGGATCAATTAAGCAGCCATAGAGCGCTTTTTCATATAAACCAGCAATAGAGATACGGCAGCAGGCGTCATCCCCTGGATACGGGAAGCACGGCCCAGTGTCTCCGGACGGGCATCCGTCAGCTTCTGCTTCAGCTCGTTGGAAAGCCCTTCGATCAATGTGTAGTCCAGCGCCTGTGGTATGCGGGTGTTCTCATAACGTCGCATACGGTCTATCTCTTCGGTCTGACGGTCAATATAACCCTGATACTTGGTCTGTATCTCCACCTGTTCAGCGACCTGATCATGGGTTTCCGCGTCTCCCACCAGTCCGGCCACATCGTTATAGGTCAGTTCCGGACGACGCAGCAGTTCCAGTAGGCTGTATTCACGGCTTAAAGGTTTGCTGAGCTTATTTTCCAGGGTACGGGCAGCATCACTACCGGGATGAACAAACGCTGCCCTGAGGCGCTCAGACTCCTTCTCAATACGCTCCTTCTTGTCACTGAAGGCCATCCACCTTTGATCATCCACCAGCCCCAGTGCCCGGCCTTTCTCCGTCAGGCGCAGGTCGGCGTTATCTTCCCGCAGGATCAACCGATATTCTGCCCGGCTGGTAAACATGCGGTAAGGCTCACTGGTGCCATTGGTAATCAGGTCATCCACCAGCACACCGATGTACGCTTCATCACGACGTGGGCACCAGGACTCTTTATCCTGTGCCCTGAGCGCCGCATTCATACCCGCCAACAGTCCCTGTGCGGCCGCTTCTTCATAGCCAGTGGTACCGTTGATTTGACCGGCAAAGAACAGGCCTCCAATGGCTTTGGTTTCCAGGGAGTACTTAAGTCCTCTCGGATCAAAGTAATCGTACTCGATGGCGTAACCGGGACGGGTAATATGGGCATTTTCCAGGCCACGAATGGATTGGATCAGGTTGATCTGCACATCAAAGGGCAAACTGGTGGAGATGCCATTGGGATAAAGCTCATTGGTGGACAACCCTTCCGGCTCCAGAAAGACTTGATGGGAGGTTTTATCCGCAAACCGGGTAATTTTATCCTCAATGGATGGGCAATACCTCGGACCTATCCCTTCAATTACCCCGGTAAACATGGGTGAACGGTCCAGTCCTCCACGGATGATCTCGTGGGTACGCTCATTGGTATGGGTGATATAGCAGGACACCTGTTCAGGGTGTTGCTCAACCGTGCCAAGGTAAGACATCACCGGCATCGGCGTATCCCCCGGTTGCGCTTCCATCACGGAAAAATCCACACTTCGGGCATCAATACGTGCAGGCGTCCCTGTTTTCAGGCGTCGAACATCCAGGGGCAGTTCTCTCAGCCGGTTGGCCAGGGCAATGGAGGGCGGATCACCGGCCCGGCCACCGCTGTGGTTTTCCAGACCAATATGAATTCGCCCCCCCAGAAAAGTCCCTGCGGTCAGAACAACGTTTGCGGCAAGAAAACGAACGCCCATGTTGGTCACGACACCACGCACCTGGCTGGTGTTGTCATCAACCACCAGATCATCCGCAGACTGCTGAAATATCCACAGGTTCTCCTGGTTTTCCAGAATCGAACGAATGGCGGCCTTGTAAAGTGCCCGGTCAGCCTGTGCCCGGGTAGCCCTGACCGCCGGTCCTTTTCTGCCATTGAGCACCCGAAACTGGATACCGGCAAGATCCGTCGCTGTTGCCATGGCACCGCCAAGGGCATCCACCTCTTTGACCAGATGACTTTTACCAATCCCGCCAATGGCCGGATTACAGGACATCATCCCCAGAGTTTCGATGTTATGGGTCAACAACAACGTTTTAACGCCCATACGAGCTGCCGCCAGGGCGGCCTCCGTACCGGCATGACCACCACCGATCACAATCACATCAAATTGTTTTGGGAAATCCACTGCCAACGTCTGTCACCTGTTATCAAGAGAAGATAAGGCTAGCAATTATACACCGGTTAGCCAGTGCTGTGACCCATCATTGGATAAGCGTGACCTGAAGACTTCACAGTGCCCGCCCGATAACCAGGCTTGCATAACGGGCGTGAGTGGCAACCGGTCACGTAATTTTACTCACAGCCCGTAGATCTGCCCAAAAAGTTTGGTTTTTTCTTATCAAACGACGAAGTTCTTCCAGTTAAACAACAGTAATAACAGCGAATAGCTGTTTTTTAGTGTTATCTTATTTTTTTTATTGATATTAGTGTTGATAAAATCTGTGGATAAACGTACAAAACTCTTTATTTTCAACACATTATAAATTGAACAACCCTGTTATGTTGCTGGTCACAAGGTTTAGTTAACCTGTCATTAAACTGTGGAAAAAAACGACCTTATCCACAGGGCAATTTTATAAAAAGGTTATTCCCTGCGTTGTTCATAGCTTATCTGTGTATATTTCCACATTTCCATAACGCCCGGGTACTTTGCCCGACAACCCGCTGTGATGGGATCTGCCGGGTAATCGGTGGATTTATCGCCATTGAATTTATCCACAGCGCAATAAAGCAGTTGCGAAGTCAGGGAAAATAAGTACAATTCGCAAACGATAATAATTCTTGTTTGCAGACTGCTATGAAAAAACTCCTCTCTATTACTTCCGCTATTGCTATTTCCTGTTCTTCTTTGCTGGCCCAGGCTGCTGAAGAGGTCAATATCTACTCTTATCGTCAGCCTTTTCTGATAGAGCCCATGCTGAAAGACTTTGAACAGGAAACGGGCGTAAAGGTGAACGTGGTGTTTGCCAAGAAAGGACTGGAGGAGCGTATTGAGCGGGAAGGCAAATTCAGCCCGGCAGATGTCGTACTGACTTCCGACATGATCAGTCTTTTTGATCTGGTTGATCGCCAACTGGTGCAACCCGTGAACAGTAAAACCATTAATGAGAACATCCCTGTGCACTTAAGGGATCCGGACAACCAGTGGTACTCATTAACCATGCGGGTGCGGAATATTTACAGCTCCAAACGCAGCGACAAGCCCGTTGATATCAACTACGAAGACCTGGCCAGCAGCAAGTTCAAAGGCAAGATCTGTACCCGCAGCGGCAAGCACCCCTACAACATTGGTCTGGTCGCCTCGATGATCGCCCATAACGGTGAAGCACAAACCAAACAGTGGCTGGAAGGGGTAAAAGCCAACCTGGCCCGTCGTCCCCAGGGGAATGACCGGGCCCAGGTCAAAGCGATCAAAGAGGGGGTTTGTGATGTCTCTCTGGGCAACAGCTACTACTTTGGCAAGATGATGAAGAATGATGATCAGAAAGCCTGGGCTGATGCCGTTTATATTAACTTCCCGAACCAGAAGACGGTGGGTTCCCATGTCAACATCAGTGGCATGGTGATGGCAAAGTACGCACCGAACAAGGATAATGCCCTCAGGCTGATGGAGTACCTGGCCAGTGAAGAGGCTCAGTCCATTTATGCCCGGGACAATATGGAATACCCGGTCAACCCGAACGTTCCAGTGTCTGACACCGTGGCTGCATGGGGAGAATTCAAGGCGGATCCACTGCCTATTTCAGACATTGCCGCCAACCGAACCAAGGCTCAACGTCTTCTGGACGAAGTAAAATTTGATCTATAGATCTCATTAGTGCATGAATCACAACTTACCAACCTACTGGAGGGCTGGCAGCTGGCTGCTGGCCCTTTTGCTTTTTTCCCCTGTTATCGCCCTGATCCTGGAGGCTTTCACCCCTGCCGGTGAGTTATTTGATCATCTTTGGGATACCGTCCTGACCACCTACATCGTGAACAGTGTTCTTCTGATTCTCGGGGTAGGGGGACTTGGGGCTGTTCTGGCGATCCCTGCCGCCTGGGTGATGGCCAATGCCCGGATTCCGGCAAGAGATCAGCTCCAGTGGTTACTGGTATTACCACTGGCCATGCCATCCTACGTTATTGCCTATATCTATACCGACCTGCTGGAATTTGCCGGACCAGTGCAGCGTTTTCTCAGAGCGCTCACGGGTTGGACGTCAGCCGCAGACTATTCCTTCCCGGAGATACGCAGCCTGGGCGGTGCCATTATAGTGCTTGCCCTGGTGCTTTATCCCTATCTGTATCTGCTGGCAAGAACCGCGTTTCTTGAGCAATCGAAAAGCCAGACCCTGGCCAGCCGACTGTTAGGTTGCTCACCTCTGCACAGTTTTTTCCGGGTAACCCTGCCCATGGCCCGTCCCGCCATCATTACCGGTCTGGCGCTTATGGGCATGGAAGCCCTGGGTGATTTTGCCACGGTAAGCTATTTTTCCGTGCCCACATTAACCACGGCGGTATACGACACCTGGCTAGGTTATGGCAGCCTGAATGCGGCGGCAAAAATCTCGGCCATGATGTTGCTGGTGGTCATGTTGTTGATCAGTATGGAAAAATACAGCCGTCGTAAACAGCAGCTGTACCAGAAAAATACCGGGCAGGAGCAGCGGGAGTTGATCGAGCTTTCTGGCTGGTCAAAATGGCTGGCTATCGGCTGGTGCTGGCTGCTGGTCACCCTGGGCTTTTTGCTGCCTTCTCTGGTGCTGGTGGAGTACCTGATTGTCTATTTCGATGATTCATGGAGCAGTGCTCTGTTTGAATATGGTATCAACAGTCTGATGGTTTCCGGTTCCGCAGCTGCTGTTGCCTGCTTTATTGCCTTGTTCCTGGGCGTTTATCAGCGTTTACAGCGCACGAGCTTGTCCCGTATCCCTGCTCGCCTGGCCTCCACCGGTTACGCCCTGCCGGGCAATGTTCTGGCCATTGGGGTACTGATCCCTCTGACGCTCTCGGATAATGTGCTCAACGAACTGCTGATTCACTGGCACCAGTCACCGGTTGGGCTTATTTTCAGTGGCTCTGCCATTACCCTGGTGTTTGCCTACGTGGTGCGGTTCTCCGCTGTTGCGGTTGGCAGCGTTGAGTCCAGTCTTGGGCGAGTGTCTCCTTCACTGGATATGGCCAGCCGAACCCTGGGGTGTAACCCCGGGGAAATGGTCAAGCGTGTGCATCTGCCGTTGATCCGTAAAGGCATGCTGGCAGGGCTGCTGCTGGTATTTATTGAGGGTATGAAAGAGCTGCCTGCCACACTGCTACTGCGCCCCTTTAATTTTGAAACACTGGCCACCCGGGTCTTCCAATATGTGTCTGATGAGCAGCTGGAATATGCGGCACCTGCCGCATTGGTGCTGGTTCTGGTAGGATTGGTGCCCCTTATTATGCTTAATCGCTCTCTGGAAAGGCAGGAACAGCAATGAGTGCCCTGAACATCACTGAACTTGCCTGTGCTTATGATCGGTCAGCCAGAAAAAGCAGCGCCACTGGCGATCCTCTGGTCCTGTCCGGGGTAAACCTGGCCATAGAGGATGGTGAAATTGTCTGCCTGCTGGGTCGCAGTGGCTGTGGTAAGTCGACCTTATTAAAAGCGATCGCCGGTTTGATTCAACCGGTATCCGGCACCATTGAACTGCATGGCCGGGAAGTCAGCTCAGCTGCCCGGGTAACACCGCCAGAGCAGCGGGGCATCGGCATGATCTTTCAGGATTATGCCCTGTTTCCCCACCTGACGGTGTTTGACAACATCAGTTTTGGACTTAACAGTTTTGGACTTAAGGGTGCCTTCGGCCAGAACCAACAGACCTCCGAACAGGTCAGGCAACGGGTTCAGGATATGCTGCAGCTGGTGAATCTTTATGGTCTTGACCAGCGCTATCCACATGAACTGTCCGGAGGGCAGCAACAACGGGTGGCCATCGCCAGGGCACTGGCCAACGAGCCTTCCATTCTGTTGCTGGATGAACCGTTTTCCAATATCGACAGCCAGGTCCGTCAGCATCTGGTCAGGGAAATACGGGATATTCTGAAGCAGCAAAAAGTCGCCGGACTGTTTGTGACCCACAGTCGTGAAGAAGGTTTTGCTTTTGCGGATACCATCGCCGTCATGGGGCAGGGCAGAATCATGCAGCAGGGGACGGCCTTCGATATCTATCACTACCCTGATAACCGTTTTATTGCCGACTTTATGGGGGCCGGAAATGTTCTGCCGGCCACCATTGAAGATGAGTTTCATGTGAGCACCCCGCTGGGCGTTGTGGCATCCACCCAACCGCTCTCTGTGGAAAAGGCAGGCACAAGCCTGGAGTTGTTTATCCGGCCACAGATGGTGGCCCTCTCGGCTGTGGATAAATCTGAAGGCTTACTGTCTCAGACCTCTGCCGATACTTTTCCACAGGCAACGATTACCCGGCAGCAGTTTATGGGCAAAAGTATACGCAGCGAGATTCATCTGGACTGTTGCCAGGGGAGTTATCAGCTGGTGGCAGAGCATTCAAACCCGGTAGCCGGGAATGCCAACGTTCAACTGAACATTATTCCCCATGATCTGGTGTTGTTTGATGCTGATGGCCTGAACGCACGGCGAAAAAGAGGAACCGCACCATGATGCCCAGACATAACTGATGTCAGGCTAACCCGGATATTTCAGAAACTTGCTCCCGTTTGTCCTTTGCCGCTCTAAGTGAGTTTTGCTCAGTCGACCGTACTCCCCGGTACGGCGCTCCCTCACAAAATCCCTTAGAGCGACAAAGTCCTGAGAATTATTTCAGATATGACTTCTCTGGACTAACCTCTATCAGATTTTTCCGGAGTGATCTGATGAGAGAGTCTATCTTGCCATTGCCTCCTGCACAGGAAAAACCAGATGAACCTTGTCTGAGTGAAACGAATCCGGTTATTCCTGAACAATCAGCTCATTTTCACAGGTGGAGTATTACCTCGCTACCGGTGGAATTATTGTTGAAAATTACCGGTTATTTACCGCTTAAGGACGCGTGTAATTTGGCACTTGTTTCCAGAAGAATGCACACTGTCCTGAATGAATATGGATTATTTGAAGTTGTTCGGTGCTACGGGAATCTGAGTAAGAATGAACAGCTGTTTTACCGGGGTCTGAGTATTACCAATCAACCACTGATTCATCATCTGCGGACATCAAAAATACAAGTCATTGCCGGGCAATCGTATTGTACTGAAAATTTTCCGGCAATCTGCGCATATCACGCTGATCATTTACGCAATGAAACCATTAATGCCACCTCACTTAAATTTGTGCTGCAAAACTCGTTTGGCAGGGAAGATAACATTAGTGAATACTATCTCAATGAGAATCACAGTCGGCTGCTCATTAATGATAGTCACAGCTCTCAGTGTTCTATCTGGACGGCGGGAAGTGATGGTTGCTGGAGCAGGGAATTCACCATTAAAGCTCGCAGTTTCTTCGAATGCTTTAACAGCATTGATCGATACCATGGCAATACTGTTTTTATACCTGTTGATCCTCCCCCCTCTGATAGATCTGCTTTTAAAACCTATGGTGCTAAAGACGCTTTACTGTCGATTATTCAGCGGGATGGGAAAGGCTTATGGACTGAAACAAAGCGAATGACTGTCGCTGAGCTTTTTCCCGATCCTTATGGAATAAAAAGCCTTGATTTCAGCTTTTTATCTTTTCAGATTTCACCTGATGGGAAATCTCTGATTTATTCTGAATCTTACCGGATGAGCCTGATTTTAGGCCAGCAATTGAATGGTCAATGGCAAAACAACGGTGTTTGCATCGGACGTCGCAGTATTTTCAGCCCGGACAGTAATCATATTGCCATAAATTGTGGAAGATATATCGATTTCTATGGAAAAAGAAAGGATGGCCGTTGGTTAGCCAACGGGAAACTGGAATTTAGCATGCCTACCATGGCTCTGACAGAAGCGAGAAAAAGAGTAGAGGATTATTGTGGTTTTGACACCATTCAATTCAGTCCGGACAGTCAACATTTTGCTGCATGCTTCAATGATGCCGGGGAAGATTCCGACGACATGGATATAAATGTAGAGGATTTTTTCGTGGTTGTTTTTAGTCTTGGTGATAACGGTCGATGGTCTGAAGCATTAAGAATCACCAAACATCAGCCGCAACCCGTTGATATTATATCGCTGGACGTAACCTTCAGTCCCGATAGCCGGTATCTGGTTGTTCATGGCGAAGATAATTTTGATATCTGGCATTTAACGGATAACAACGGTTGGGTAGCGGAAATAAAAGATCATGACTATTTCCAGAAGTCCCGCTGGGTTTTGCCTAATTCAATGGTGACATTCAATGTGGACTCCTCGGTATTTGTGCTGTTTCAGGAGGGATCTGCAATGATCTGGCAATTGGACGGGGCCGGAATGTGGCACTGCCAGCACATGTTTACTTATATTTGTGACAGGGGATATCCTCGCAGGTATGCAAACTCCGCTGTTCCTACTGCCCAGAAGCTCAGCCCGGACGGACACTCGATTATTTGTACTGACGATCGGGGGAGGCTGGATATCCAGGTGCAAAAGAAATACGGTGAATGGGTCCGGCAAACCCCGGACTCTGATTTACGACTCTGTGAACCTGATTTTAATCACGGTGGGTCCCTTTTTGCCGGCCTTGATGTTAACGACAAATCTTGTCTGGTTGTACTGGGCATAACTCCAAAGGGTATCTGGCAGGAAAAGGGCCGCCTGCAAGCGGAGGGTTGCATTGACAGCTTCAAATTCAGTCCTTGCGGTCACTCCATACAGGTCAGCTCTATGGATGGCGACCGGAAAATCCTGTCTTTTTGGCAGATCGAGCGGGAACCTGACAGGCAACAAAGAATGCATTTACCGAGATCCCGGGAGGTTGACCAAGAATAGCCACCGTATGAATGTAGCAGCAGCTGCCCGATAGGGCAGTCCATTCTCAGGTAGCCTCTTACACCAGACTGCATGCCCTTCTTTAATCTGAATTTCAAGGACTATTCTACCAACCTTGTAGATAGAGGCCGGTGGAAAAAAGACTACCCATTTTCTTCTTTGCCATTGGGCAGAAAATCCGTATTACTCAGCCAGTGGATAAAACCGGGTGGTTGATTGACCGGAAAGACGTCTTCGTGCATCAAGTCATTAATGATGGTTGCTGAGCGCCAGGCCGTGAGACTTAACTGCGGCTCAACAATGCCGTGACTGTGTAAACCGGCATTCACCGCATAAATCCGTCGGTCTTCCGGGCCATCCCAGGCCACTTTAAAACTTGGGGATAGCTTGAATCGATTTTGCTGATCCATCGTTAACTGTTCCCGAATCGGTTCCAGATACTCGGGCAGTGCATTCTGAAAGCCAGTACATAGAATAACCACGTCAGCGGCCAGCTGTTCATCGCATTCTGACAATGCATTGAATAAACGCAGATCATAAAAGCCTGTGGACGTTAAGGACATATCTGCTAACGTTCGGTCCGGCAGCAATTGCCAGCTCACATCACCGTTGCCAAGATAGGTTCGGTCATAAAGCTCCCGGTAGAGTTCCAGCAGATAGGCCGGGGTAATTCCATCACTTGCCAGCTTTTGATAATTGACGATGTTCTGTTTTTTATCACTGGGCAGTGACAGAAACTGGCCCACATAGCCCGGGGTGAAATACTCATTGGTAAAGGGACTTTCATCCAGGGGTTCAAAGCCCGCTCGCCGGGATACCCAGTTCACCTGAGCAACCTTTCCCCATTGGCCTCGCAGACAGTTCAGGAAGACTTCGGCCCCGGTCTGTCCGCCACCAATAACCGCCACCCGTTTATTGGCTAAATCTACATCCTGCGTCATCAGGCTACCGGCATGGAAGCAGTCCGGGCCGAGCCATCGCCGGGTACACTCCGGGGTATAGGGTGATTTGCCGGTGCCCAGACAGAGATTCCTGGCTTTAAAGGATTGATGGTCAGACTTCAGCACAAAGTGATGATCGGTAAAGCTGACTTCCCGAATTTCAGTATCAAACGTGACCGAACTCAGGTTATTTGCCACCCAGCTCAGGTATTCAACAAACTCTGTACGACTGATGACCATTTTTTCGGTGGAGAGAAATGAGTAAAAACGCCCTTTATTGACCAGAAATGAAATAAACGACCATGGGCTTGTTGGCTGAACAGCAGTAACCAGGTCTTTCAGACAGGAAGTTTGCATATGAGCCCCCGGAAGCATTAGGCCCGGATGCCAGCCAAAGGTTGCTTTTTTGTCAAAAAACCGGGTTGAAATGGTGGGTTGACTATCCAGCAGGGCGGCCAGGCTCAAATTGAATGGCCCGGCACCCAGTCCGGCCAGTTCCAGAATATCGGTTTCGCAATCCGTGATTTTTTGCAATCTCATCGTACTTCCCTGAATGTCGTTGCTAATGGGTTGTTAAGCGGTGTACCCAGTTCCGGCAGTGGACGTTCACTGGCGTCACCATAACCCTGTTTGAATCGGACTCTGTTCAGGCAAACACGGGCCATTTCCGGTTGGAACAGGTCAAACAGTTTAAAGCGCCCGTTCAGTTCCGGATGTGCTTTCATATACAACTGCAGTTGTTTACCAAGGAGTCCGTAAAAGTCCACCTCAGAAAATCCTTTTTCCGCCAGGCCTTTTTCTGCCAGGCAAGCGGAAATAAAGCGCAGAACGCTGACAAAGTGCCCAGTCTGCAAGTCATGAATAAGGTATTCAGCGGGCAGTCTCGTAGTCACTGAGCGGGCATAGTCACTCAGGCTTTCCAGCTCAGGAAAGTCCTGATCAATAAGGCGCAAGTCCCCCTGAAAATCTTTAAGAGCAACACGGACAGGCTGATGATGCTCAAGAACCACCGTGACATTCTGGCCATGGGCCACCAGGCCAACACCGTATTTACAGAGCAAATGGTAGAGTGGGATGACCACCGAATTGAACAGTCGGGTCAACCATTGTCTGGCTGACAGCCCTGAACGGCGAATGTACTCATGGATGAGCGGTTCATTGAAACCATCCCGTTGAAACAGGGTGGAGATCAGGACAGCACGTTCAGATGTCTTGATTTTGTCGTGTACACTCTGTCGCCAGATGCAGCCCAGCATCTCATGATAACGATAGGGAGCATCCTCAACCTGGGTAAATATCGGGTTGGGGTAGAAGGCACCTGCGGGCTCTTCAAGGATGATGACGCCCCGGTTTGCCAGCGTTGGGTCAGTATTCACAATATTGGCCAGCCACCTGGATATCATCGGCCCGGCCTTGATGTAGTGACCGGGAATACCCCGATAGCAGGAGGTGTTTAAAATCGAGAGCGGCAGCTTAATGTTCAACTGTTTGGGTCTCTGCCGGTTTGATAGCGTACGCAGAGACTGTTGCGGCAACATCGGGTCACCAAAAGCCCCCAGATGAACGATACGATCCGCAGCAATCTCGCCAGCAAATAAATTCACCAGCTTGTTTTGCCATTGCCATGGGTGAACCGGCAGCAGGAAATACTCGTCTGCTGTTAAATTCATTCCATGAAAGACGTCTAAAAGCTTAGCCTGAGCCTGCGTATCAAGCACTGCAGACAATAATGCCTGCTCAGAAAGGTCATCTATTTTGGATAGCTGACAATGCTCTCGGCTGACGGCCAGCCATTCCAGTTGAATCTCCGGCAGAAATTCGGTGGCATAGGCCTCATAGTCATTGCCCCCCCAACCGATACGGCCTTTACTGACGGTCACTTTCGGGTGACCATCCAGATAACATTGGAGTTCATCATCGGTCAGGTCAATCAACTCAGTGGCGTTTTTTTGATGGTAGTTCTGCTGTACCCGAACTTCGGCCATCAGGGTGTTGGCCAGCTCTTCCAGAAAATTTGCCAATATTACCGACGTGAGATGAAGCTCTGTCCGGGCATCAATAAATAACTGACTGACATCGGGAAATGAGGAGCACTGACCATCAGATCCGGTACGAATAATGGAGGCCGGGTCAATGATCAATTGATCCCAGACGGTTCGCCAGGCTGCAAACTGATAGCTGGTGCCACTTTGCAGCTCCAGGGTGAAATCACCGTTATCAAGCTCCAGTGGTGAAATTGCTTCTTCCCAGCTCAGTTCACTGAGACTTTTGGCCAGCAAACGTTGATTAGCCTGTAACCAGAAAGAGGAGGGTTTGGTCTTCAGTGGACTCTTCAGTAGACTCTTTAGTAGAGACTGTGTGACCGCCTGATTCATAGCTGTACCTCCCTGAAAAACGTACGTCGATAACCGTTTACCAGGGCTGCCCGTTTATGGGGGAAATCAAATGTTTTGACAAACGACCAGCCGGCAGGTGCCAGTAACTTCAATAAACGCCGATTGTCGGCCCTTGGCTCGCCAACCAATCGGCCGGTTCTCGGATCGTCCAGATAGAGGAAGTGGGTTATGGATTTGGTCCAGCTGTTGGAAAACCGTTTTCCCAGGAAGTCCGGGTTTCCCACCAGCAGATGAAAACCACGGTCCCATGGCTGGCAGTCATAATAGGGAGCAATGCGATCTTCCATCGCCCAGTAAAGCTCAAAGTAACCAAAAGGTTCACCGTTAATACTGCCCAACAGGGGCCAGGTTTTTCTGTCTTTGAGCAGCGTTTGCAGGTAGTTACGCAGCTCTTCCCTGCTCTTTGCCAGTTCCCAGAACTCAGCAACTCGCGGCTGATTCATCCACTGATGAAAAGTGGCCAGGTCTTCCTCCGGATCAATGGAGCGGAACGAAATAGTGAGATCATTCTGATAATCATAACGCTTATAAACGACACCGGAAGGTTGTAACGGTCGCAGCAGGTGGGAAATGCCATTGCTGTTTTCCGTCCAGATTTCTGGTGTCAGTACATTGTTGTTTTGCCAATGCCAAAGCGTACGATTCTGGTAAAAGCCGGTTCTGACGTTGATGCTCTCCCCGGAGGTTTGATCAATATCATGTAGCCATGACCCTGACTCCAGCTGTTCAGATATCAGGGGAGACAAGTGAATTTGTTCCAGCGTTGGATGGTTTGCATACAGATAATCCAGGCCTGCCGCCATAAGATGATCGGGAATCCTGTCCTGCAGGTCGGAGCTATTGGCCGGAGAAATAACCAGCCTGTCGGTGCCAGAGATGCTCAAATGCAGTGAAGTGGTAGCATCATTGATCAACAGTGTGTTGGTGCTGAGAGGCTTCAGTATTATCTCCGGATGCAGAATACCCGGCAGTGTTTTTTCTGGAAGTTTCATTGTTGTTGTCATTGCTGTCCCTGTTTACGGATTTTTGGCGATTAAGGTAGAAGTTCGTCCTGTGACAACCCCACGAGTGGGTTTAATAGCGGGTGATACACTGCCAGAGGATTTTCCAGGGTGTTCTCATTCATATCGCAGTAAGAGCAATAAAAGTTGCCTTTTGACCAGAGTTCAGGGCTATTGAGAATGTAGTCCAGACAACCTGTATCTCTGGGATCAGACGCTCTGAGTTTCATCAGAAACTCTCTCAGAGCCATCAGCAGTGAAGATTCTGAAGTGACTTGCCCGGCCCCAAGGGCACTGATGACACCAAAGGTGGAATTGATGATCAGATAATAGGTAAATAACCAGTTGCCCAGTTCACCATCCACATGATGCTCCTGCTGTCTGGTTTCTGCTGAGATCGTCTCCGCCAGAAGTTCACGGGCGGTATGGCTGTAGCCCGTTCCCTGGCAATCACGGAAATAGACTTTCCGGGGATAACCCTGTTTCAGAGTGATCAACAGGTTCTGCTGATGGGCACCAAATAAAAGACCAAAGTCTGACTGCCCGATCATTAGCGGTTCTACGACGGTTGACAGGTATTGGTTAAACCAGCGAACAGCTATTCTTTCTGGTGGAAGCTGCTCTTTGTCAGCCAGTTTCCGGATCAGTGAAACCAGCTTTGATGCACCGTCAGGATTATCCTGGGTCAGGCTCGCCAGTAACTCGGTTGACCTCAATGTTTGAACGTTATTGAATGGATTTTCCCGCAGAACCATCATGGTCTCTGGCAATATCTGCCCATCCGGTCCCTTGATCGCCCCATGGGCAGGCTCGGTGATCACCTCAAAGTCCGGGTAGCGCTGCTTCATTTCCGTGCCAATGGACGTATGATATTTCACCTGATGGATCTCTTTGCCGCGAATCACCTCTTTAGGTAACAGGTGGCGCACAGAGTTGGTCAGTTTTACGCTGAGTGAATACTTCAACATGAAAGACGCGTGGCTGGCATGCAGGGAACGCACGGATGATGTTGCTCTCCAGTCACTGCCCTTTAATCCATAATCAACCAGTTTTTTTTCCTGAATCAACTGACGTATATAGTTACTTTTCAGCCACTGTTCAGCCTGCCATGGATGGGCAGGCAAGAGCGTTTGATGCTCCGGGGTTCCATGGAGTAATGCAGCTGGAAAGTTCTGGTCTTCTTCTGCCAGTTGTCTGGTCAGTTCACTGAACGACAGTGTATGAACACTGTCGGCATCGAGCAGGTCGGAGTCTATGGCAAACCAATGTAGCTTGAAGCTGCTACCAAACTCAGGCATATACCGGGCGGCATCATCCCGACTGAATTGATCATAACTTTTCGGGCAGGGATGGACAGAGTGCCCTGCCAGCAGTGACTGTTCTGAAGTCTGAAAATCCCCGGGAGCATTAAAAATAGCGTCTAATGATGGCTGACGGACTCTCAGATTGGTTTCAATATTGTTAACACTGTGATGAACCCGTTCCAGGAAGTTTCTCCGGCTCTGTGGATCGCTCTGCCAGAGAATATCCCCACTGACCAGCAACTGAACGGCCTCTATAAAAGTGATGGGAGTAGCCGTTGCTTTTGCCGGGCTCGATAAAATGACTGGCATTAAAAACTGGTGACGCCCGGTTATTGAAAAGTGACTGATACATACCAATAGCGATACATCATGAACAGGGATATTGATCACATGATCAATGTTCTTCCCGGTGGCAGAGTTCAATTGTGATCGATAACGCTCTATCACTTTAAACTCATTAACTTTATGTAATGTCCAGCCTTGCCATTCTCGCAGGAGCGCATTAAAAAAACAGTTAGCGCTCAGCACTTCAGCCTGGTTTCTGACAATAGCCGCATCACTTCGCCGTTGAGCATCCACGCTATCGGGGGATATGCCGGACATTATTTTATCAGCCGACGATTTCAGTATTGAATCTGAGGACATCATTATTATTTCAGTTTTTATGGTTCAACGAATTACGCTCTCATCAACAACGTTGTTGAGAGTTAGTTATTAAAAGTTTTAATAGGGGTTGGTCATCAATTCTTAACTTATTCACCAACCCATTTTCCATTTCAACGGTCTGTTATTTTCACTTTTTAAAATCGATCCCGTTCTGGATTGGGTTGTCATCCTATATGATAACAATTATCATTTGCAACAAATTGAATAATAAATGTGCAGCATTGAGAATTGAACATGCCGGAAAATGCGTTATATCACGTTTCAACAGACACCCATTCCGGGCAGCGCTCTTTCGGACAACGCTCTTTCGGACAAAACCCTGCCCGGAATAACTTCTGTCGTTTGATCGCGGTATTCCTGCTGGGAACTGGCCAGACAACGCTGCTGATCAGCCTGCCAGCCATTCTGGAAGAGACCGGAATTGGCTATGGTGTGCTCAGCACCATGGTTGCTCTCGGTACCGGATTGTTTATCGTATCGGCCCCCATCTGGGGACGGATATCAGACAGATATGGTCGTATACCTGTAATCATCTCGGGTACTGCCGGCATAGCCCTGAGCTTTTTGATGCTGACCCTGTCTATTCAGGGAGTAGTGTCTGACGTGCTGAATCAACAGCAGGCAATTTTCTTAATGTTCTCTGCCCGCATCGTCTATGGGCTGCTTGCATCTGGCTTGTACCCGGCGGTTCAGGCATGGGTAATTGACGACAGTAGTCCGTCAAATCGAGCCAGAATGCTCAGTCGCATCACCGCCAGTATTAATGTAGGTCGGCTATCAGGCCCCCTGGTGCCAGCCATATTCATCGGCTGGGGAAGCGCTTTTCCCATCGGTGTCGTATCGCTGCTGGCTATGGTTCTCTTCATTATGCTGGTCATTTTACCCGCTGTATCAGTCAGGCATGACAAGGAGTCAGCAGCCAGTAATGGCAATGTGCGCTTATTGGGATTAATGACAGAGACCTGGCCGTTGCTGTTACTGGCGTGCTCAGTTACCACGTTGTTTGGTTTTCTGCAATACCTGGCCGGTCCCCGACTTCATCTTATTGTTCATGACGGAGTCACCACCACCCGATTACTGTCAATCCTGATGATGCTGGCAGCACTGTCGACCATTATTGCCCATCTGGTCGCTGCCCGGTGGGTTCAGCGAAATCTGGTCATGGCATTGAAGTGTGGGAGTGTGTTGTTGCTGATCGGCAGTATGTTCATGGTGACCGGTGAGCGCCTGTTCTGGCTGGCCAGCGGACTGACCATCAGCGCCGCTTCGGTTGCTTTATTAACCCCCGCCTATACGGCATTGGCATCTGCTCAGGCCAGCAGTCAGCAGGGTGCTCTTACCGGCATGCTCACTATGATTCATACCATTGGCTATACGCTGGGTGCTTTGCTGGCCGGCACGATTAATAGTAATAGCTGGCAGCAGGAGTTGGTCGGGGTGCTGGTTGCCAGCATATCACTGATGATCACTTTTTTATGGGTTGATCATAAACATGGGAAGTCATTATGTCTGCGATTCAAATGATGGGTTGGCCAATGGTTACCATCCGCTTTAATGCTCCGGCAACGGATCAGGATGCACAGGATTGGTTACATGAGTTATCCGGGCTTCTGGACAGAAAAGAGCCCTTCAGCATGGTAATACATGCACAGCCTAATAGTGAATTTTCACCCGTAGCCCGTAAATTGCTTGGAGTCTGGTTTAAGGAGAAACGGCAGTTGCTGGGCTTATATTGTTCCGGTGTCGCCAGACTGGTTGGCTCGGAACAAGAGGGCGACCGTGTGGTCAGTAAAAACATGCAAAATGCCATGCCGTTTCCCATGAAGGCGTGCCTGGATTGGAGTGAAGCAAGGGATTGGGCAATGGATCGAATACAGGATAACAAGAAAATCACTTGAAGGATCAAATGATAATCAATATCATTCGCAACCATCTCAAAACAACTGATCAATAAACCAGCAGAAAACGGATCAGCCTGAGACAAACGACACAGTTCATCAAAAAAAGAAAAATGGATGTCTAATCATACACTCCGCCTTAATCAGGCAAGTTACCGTGTTAATGGCAAGCAGGTGATCAAGCCGATCAGCCTTGAGTTGGCTCCCGGCAGAATAACCGCCATTCTCGGACCTAATGGTTCGGGCAAAAGCACGCTGTTAAAGATGCTTTCCGGTTTGATCACGCCCGATAGCGGAGCAGCGTTACTCGCTGGAAAACCGCTGGTGCAATGGCACAGAAAAGCACTGGCCCGGAAGCTGGCACTGTTACCTCAGCACTCACCCGTGCCCTTGGGAATGTCAGTTTCTGAACTGGTCGCCTGTGGCCGTTACCCCCATGCAGGCCCCTTTGGCCGGATGAAAGCCAGTGATCACCGGGCAATCAACACAGCGCTGGCTCGGGTAGATATGGTGGACTTCGCCAAGGAACGGGTCGATCACCTGTCCGGGGGAGAAATGCAGCGGGTATGGCTGGCAATGGTACTGGCCCAGGAGACCGGCATTTTATTGCTGGATGAGCCCACCTCATGGCTTGATATTGCCCATCAACTCCAGCTGCTCGATATCGTCCGGACGTTGAACCTTGAGCAAAATACGACAGTCGTCTGGGTTCTTCACGACCTTAATCAGGCGCTGCAATTCAGTGATGATGTGGTGTTGATGAACCAGGGAGAGCTGGTACGACAGGGCAGGGCGGACCGGGTAATCGACACGGACGTTATTGCTGATGTGTTTGGTGTTAAAACCACCAGGGTTCAGCCAGAAGGTTATGATCACCACCTGTTTTTGCCATCAGCGAACAGTTCACCAGAGCCGTTGCCGAGTGTATCCGACAAGGAAGTTGCCTGAATGTCAGTATCTTTCAATGCCAGGCTACACGCTGCTTTTACCTTACTCTTGCTACTCACCACTGCGGCTCAGTCAGCCGGGGCATCATCTTTCGATTCAGGCGAAAAAAGACCCGATAAGATTGCCGCCCTTAATTGGACCCAGGCGGAAATGTTGCTGACCCTGGGCATTACACCTGCGGGGGTCACGTCAATCAAAGGGTATAAGGAGTGGCAATCCAATAGTCCGATAATGCCAGACGGGGTTCAGGAGCTGGGCTTAAGATCCGAACCATCACTTGAGGCCATTGCGGCGCTCAAGCCGGATTTAATACTGGGCTACCAATGGCGACACAATCGAATTATTGCAGAGCTGGAAGCCATTGCTCCCACGGTGCTGTTTACCCAGTATCCCACAACAGACAACCCTTCAAACTACTACCACAGGATGCAGAGTGTCTTTCGCTCTGTCGCCCGGCTGACCGATCAGACGACTCTGGCTGAGGAAAAGCTGCGGGAAATGGAGCAGCTAATGGGTCAGGCACGGCGTCGTATCCAGCAAGCCGGTATGACTGGACAGTCAGTAGTGGTTGGCAAATTTGTGGGAATGGGCCTTGGGCTCAGGGTCTATGCCGATGCGTCCATGGCGGGGGCCATCGTTAATGAGCTGGGTCTGGTGAATAGCTGGCACAGCGCTCTGCCCGGGCGGGACTTTACCCATGTTGACCTGTTAAAGCTGACCACCATTGGTGATGCCAGCCTGCTTATTATCGGTAGTCAGCCTGATGACCTTCCGGCCATGACCCGTTCTCCGGTATGGCAGGCTATCCCGGCGGTCAGGGAAGGGCGGGTTCACTATTTGCCGGCACTGTGGTCCTTCGGAGGACCGTTGTCCGCAACCCGCATGGCAACGGCAATCGTGTCACAACTGGCACCGGAGGCATGATGAGTTACTCCGTACCCTTTAAAGCAACCAGCGTCTTCCTGTCGGTATTTCTGCTGTATGTGGTGGCCGTGGCAATATCATTAATGACCGTCCCATCAGGCATTGACCCCAGTTTGCTGGTTGATATGCCATTTTTTCCATCGTCAGTACCGGGCGGAAGTATCCGCGAGCATCAGCCCCTCAATGCAACCATTGTTACCTGGTTGTTACTGCCCAGAACCCTGATGGCTTTACTCTGTGGTGCAGCCCTGGGCGCGGCCGGAGTACTGATTCAGGGCGCAACCAGGAATCCCTTTGCCAGCCCTGCAACCCTGGGCGTTAATGCCGGGGCCATGGTTGCGATTGTGATGGGATCGGTATTGCTGCCGGATATTACCGGGCAATACCCGGTCGTGGTGGCATTTACCGGCGCAATAATCACCACATTACTGGTCTTCCGTCTGGCCAGTGCCATCAGCAATTCACCGGTTAACCTGGTGCTGGTGGGGATGGCAATCACCCTCTCTTTTGGTGCTATCAGTGCTGGCATGCTGATGTTTTTCGAAAACCGTCTGGATGGGTTGTATACCTGGGGGGCCGGTAATCTCTCCCAGTTCGATTTTCAGGCGGTTCAGCACAGCTGGCCAATAATCCTGCTGTTCACCCTTATCGCGTTATTCTTTGCCCGGCAACTTGACCTGATTACCCTGGGGGCAGAACAGGCCCAAACCCTTGGGGTAAATGTACGACATACCGTTGGCTTTTCGTTGCTGATTGCCGTGATCCTGTCTTCTACCGTTGTCAGTCAGGTAGGGATGATCAGTTTTGTTGGCCTGATCGCACCTCATATTGCCCGGGGCCTGGGCTGTCAGCCGGTATGGTCGCGACTGCTGCTGGCTTCGGTGGTGGGGGCATTGTTGCTGCTCAGTGCTGATATCGCCGCACGATTGATCCCGATAATGGTCTCGGACTCCCATTACAGCTTTCCCGCTGGCGTCATGACCACCATTGTTGGAGCCCCGTTTATGATTTTTCTACTGACGCGGAGAAACCGGGTCGGTGCACTGGGGACAACGCCGGGAGAAACAGGTATACGCGCACTGTTCTCTATGAATCCGAACCGCACTCTGGCAGTTCTGTCCTTACTGTGTCTGATATTGATGGGATTGAGCCTGTTCAGCCAGATAGAGATGACGTTTATGCATCTGCGCTGGCCCAGGGTCATGAGCGCTGCGTTTGCGGGTGCGGCACTTGGGGTTTCCGGTCTCGTGTTACAAACATTAACCCGAAACCCACTGACCAGCCCGGACGTATCGGGATTAACGACAACCGCTGTTTTATTTATTGTTCTGGGTGCCGTCCTCTACCCGGGAATAGACAGTTTTGGTTTAATGCTGTTAGCCATATCCGGCAGTGGTATTGCGTTGATCCTGTTGCTGACCCTGAGCCGTCTGACCGGTTTCAATCCACTATTATTTGCCCTGGGCGGTCTGTGCCTTTCTGCGTTTTCAGCCACCCTGATCAGTATGGTGCTGGTTCTGGGCAGCAACCAGTCCAGTGAAGTGCTGATCTGGCTGTCCGGCAGCACCTATGCCGTGACGGATGAACGCACCTATCCTCTGTTTTCAGCCGTCATCATCCTGCTTCCCATTTTGTGGTTGATGTGGCGCAGGCTCGATATTCTTCAGCTTGGTGCCTATCTGCCCACGCTGCTCGGTATTCGTGTATCCGTAACCATTGCGCTGCTGCTGGTCATGGTAGCCTTGCTCAGTGCTTTCAGTGTGGCTGCCGTAGGCGGGGTGTCCTTTGTCGGACTGATGGCTCCCCATATCTGCAGAGTGACCGGTATGTCCAGTCACCGCCATCTTATTCCTGCCGCCGCCATTACCGGGGCATTGTTACTGGTCAGCAGTGACTGGTTATCACGAACCGTTATCGCTCCCTTTGAAATACCCTCAGGCCTTCTGGTTTCCGGTGCCGGTGGTATTTACTTCATTCTTCTGCTGCTCAGCGGAAAATACATCCAGCGTCGTTAATTTAATAAAAGAAGTAAAGAGGCCGGCAGGAAGCAGGTCCTGCATAACTACAAGGACTTAATAAGAATGACAATCATTACTCATGGAAAAGTCGAAAAATGAAGAGTAAAAAAATACCTCTGCCACTCATGGCGGCGATTTCTCTGGTTACCGCCGCTCAGGCGACAACAGCTTCAGAGACAGCGGTGACTACCCTGGACCAGGTAGTGGTTACCGCCTCCCGGTCAGAATCCAGCATTTCCAATATTTCTGGTACGGTTCAGGTAATCGGCCAGCAGGAGATTATTCAGCAGTCCCAGCCGGGACAGAAGCTGGCGGATGTTCTTGAACAGGTGATTCCAGGGTTTGGACCCAGCACGCAAACGGTGACAGACAGAACCCAAAGCCTCCGTGGCCGGAAAGTATTGGTCCTGATCGATGGCATATCCCAAGCGGAGAACCGTCAGATCAGCCGACAACTGAACTCTATCCGGCCAGAAAATATTGAACGCATCGAGGTTATCTCCGGTGCCAGTGCAATTTATGGTGGTGGCGCTACTGGCGGGATTATCAATGTCATTACCCGTAAGCCTGAAACCGATGAGCTGCAGTTTGCTTCGGAAGCAGGATTCAAAGTATCCGGTGATGAACTGACCACCTGGACACTTAACCAGAATATCAGTGGCCGCTCCGGTGCCTTTGACTATCTGTTCAGTGGCACCTATGAAAGTCGTGGTGGTATTTTTGATGCAGACGGTAACCGGGTTAACCCTGATCCATCCCAGGTCAGCCGCATGGATACCGATAGCAAAGATGCGCTGATTAAACTTGGGTATGACCTGACCGACCAGCAGCGACTGGAGGCAACGCTGCAATTCTTTGATGACCAGATGGATTCTGATTTTGCACCCGATATTTCATCCGTACCTGGTGGCAATATTGCCGACTCACCCGCAGCCCTGAAAGGACTTGAGCTGGAAAAACAGCCTTACAGTCAGCGACAGTCTATTGACCTTGTTTATAAAGACGACGATTTTCTGGGCAATAACCTTCAGGCACAGACCTACTATCGTGGGCGTGAAGCCCGATTCTTTCCCTATCCCAACGTCATTCGAGGAGTAGGTACATTTATAAACCAATCGACGTCTACCGCTGAGGTTTTTGGAGTAAAACTGAACCTTGACCGTTCGCTGAATAATCAGCTCAAGCTTTCCTACGGCCTTGATTATGATGTGGACGATGGCGAGCAAAGAGGGCAGCTGCATGATTTAGCAAAATATATAGCCAGTGGTGGCAGAGTTATTGAGCCCACAGGCCCAGAGTATGAATATGGTCCTGATGTTGAAACCAAAACCCTTGGGCTTTATTTGCAAACCTCCTATGATTTAACCTCACAGCTGACGCTGAATGGCGGTATCAGGTATGAGCGTGCAAGGCTGGATATCAGTGATCATATGCCTCTCGCTGAAACTTGGATTGCACAACAATTAGGGATAACAAAAACTCCACTGGAAGGTGCCGTTAGAAAATACGACGATACGCTGTTTAATCTTGGCTTCGTCTTCCATCTGAATCAAAGTAATGAGCTGTTCGCTAATTACTCACAGGGTTTTGATGTACCCGATGCGTCGAGAATTCTGCGTGATACGGTCTCCCCGGTTAGTCGTCTTCCTAATAGCCTGCCGCTCCCGCGAACCAATATTTCTGAAGCAAACCTCGATGCCATCAAGACGGATAGTTTCGAGCTTGGATGGCGGGGCAGCTTTGACAATATCTTTGCCAATGTCTCCGTCTTCTACAACGAATCGGACAAAACCATTGCCTTTAATGAAGATTACAATGTAGACCTGCTGGATCAAAAAAGAAAAGTCTACGGTATTGAGGGTGCTATTGAATATTTCCTGAATGATTACTGGTACGTCGGGGGTACTTACGCCTTTACTGAAGGACGCAGCTATTACAAGGAAATAGGGGAGTGGCTGGACCTGCAAGCAGCGGATGTCTCACCGGAGAAATTTACAACATTTGTCGCTTATGATCAGGGAGATCTTAATGTCCGCCTGCAATCCATGACCTTCCTGGATTATGACAAGGGGAAAAGTTACAGCTCTTCCAGCCAGACGGTGACAGACCGTGAAATTGATGGATACACAACCGTTGACCTTCTGGTTTCCTACGACCTTCCCATGGGCACCCTTAAAGCAGGAATAACCAACCTGTTGAATAAGGACTACGAAACCGTATACAGCCAGTGGGCCAGGACAACCTACAATGGTATCAGTGCACACAAGGCTGAAGGTCGAGCCTATAACCTGAGCTACCGGGTCGAGTACTGATAAGGCATCAAGAGCCTGTTGACATTTCGTTGCGGGCTCAGTTTGTCAGGTTGCTGATATACGACAGCTTGTTTTTACATTATCAATCAACGAATTCTCTTCTTTTTCGTGGGAGGTGAGCAGGAATCCAGCCGCCCACCGGTCTGGGCTGAGTTCAACCGGTTGTGTTTTCCATGGGGTGTCACCCTCCGTCGCTTCTCTTCGGGTTTGTTAAGACGCCACACCCTTATGGTCCCGTCAAGAGAACAGGAAGCCAGCCCCCCATCAGGCAATGCTGTGACGGATGTCACACACGCGGTATGCCCCTTCAGTATTGCCACGCATTGCTGATCGTCTGGCTTGCTCAGATCCCACACTCTTACGCTCAGATCACCAGGACCCGAGCAGGAAGCCAGACGCCCATCGGGCAATTGCGTGACTGACAACACTATGCCGGTATGCCCATTCAGCGTCGCCACGCATTGCTGGCCGTCGGGCTTGCCCAGATCCCACACCTTTACGGTATTGTCAAAAGATGAACAGGAGGCCAGCCGCCCATCGGCCAATACCGTGACTGACACCACCCAGCCAGAATGCCCTATCAACGTCGCTACGCATTGCTGACCGTCGAGCTTGCCCAGATCCCACACCTTTACGGTCCCGTCATGAGCGCAGGAAGCCAGCCGCCCACCGGGCAATACCGTGACTGACCTCACCCAGCCGGTATGCCCATACAGCGTCACCACGCATCGCTGGCCGAGATCCCACACCTTTATGGTTTGATCAACAGAGCAGGAAGCCAGCCGCCCATCAGGCAATACCGTGACTGACTGCACCCAACCGCTATGCCCATACAGCGTCGCCACACATTGCTGGCCGTCTGGCTTGCTTAGATCCCACACCTTTACAGTCCCGTCATCAGAACAGGAAGCCAGCCGTCCATCAGGCAATAACGTGACTGAGTTCACCCTTTGAGTATGCCCAATTAGCGTCACCACGCATTTCCGCCGACCTGACCTGCCCAGATCCCACAACTTCACGGCCCGGTCATCAGCACCGGAAGCCACCAAACCATTGGCCAATGCCGTAACTGAGTTCACACTCCTGTTATGCCCTCTCAGAACGGCCACACAGGCTCTCCAGGCTTTGCTTCCCAGATCAGCAAAGTATTGATTGCTGACGAATCGGTAATAGGCAAGCCGTAATAAACGGTCATGAATTTTATTGCCTGGAACAGCGGGTATATGCCTGTTTCCAATTATTTTTCTATAGCCTTCAAAGGCAGAGCCATAATATTGAATGGCCAGTTTTTTCAGTTTTTCTTCTGTGTTGAACAGTGTCATTAAACGCTTATTTGTTAAAGCCAGGCTTCTAACATCAACGAAAGACAGGTTGTTAGAAATTTTAACCAGGAGTTCATTTGGCAATACCATTAAAGAAGACACCTGTTCTGGATGAACAACCGAAATCCCCGCAGTGGTTTTTTCCCCTGTCTGGTTGCCCGATGGATATGTTTCCCGGGGATAATGAGGGGAAGAACCGTTAGCACTATCAGCGATATTATTAGCCATGCAGTCTCTGACCAGTGAATAGCTCTAAAGTTCTTTTCCCGGAAATATAATATTTCAGTCTGCTTGAATTCAGGTTATATCACTCCGCCCTGATAAAGAGTAAAGCCTTATTCACCTCCTGACCCGACTATAAAAAATTCGTTAATTAATAAATGAATTAATGAGTGCATGAATCTGCTCCTGAAGACAGAAGAATAAGGGCTCGAGGCAGGCCATTGCGTGGCAACTTTCATTAAGATACCACTGCTATTTTTTACATCATTAAACGATTTTTCTTCTTTGTATGAGGAGGAACAAGGAGCCAGCCATCCATGACTTTGTTCATCCTGTCGATGTGCACATTCTACGCCGCCACGCATGGCTACCCTATTACATGGTTTCAATGAGTTTGACGTGTACAATCTCCGTTCACCCTGAGCGGAGTCGAAGGGTGCTTGGCACGATCTATCAGAGACCGGAGTTTCCGCCTTTAGGCCCTATGGGTCCTTCGACAGGCTTGGGACGAAGGGTGTGCGGAGGCACGACAACCCGTCAAACTCATTGAAACCATGTACTACCCGTTGGACTCTCTCAGATCCCATACCTTTACGGTATTGTCAGCAGAGCAGGAAGCCAGCCGCTCACCGGGCAATGACGTAACAAAGACCACCCAGTCGGTATGTCCATGCAGCGTCGCCACGCACGGCTCTCCGTCGGGCAAGCTCAGATCCCATACCCTTACGGTATTGTCAAAAGAGCAGGAAGCCAGCCGCCCATCGGGCAATAACGTGACTGAGTCCACCACACCGTTATGCTCACGCAGCGTCGCCACGCAGGGTTGCCCGTAAAGATTGCTCAGATCCCATACCTTGACGGTCTGGTCAGAAGAGCAGGAAACCAGCTGCTTACCGGCCAGTGGCGCGACTGAATTCACCCTGTTAGTATGCCCATTCAACGTTGCCACGCATGGAGGCCCCCGGAAATTGCTCAGATCCCACACTTTTACGGTATTGTCCTCAGAGGAGGAAACCAGCAGCCCATCAGGCAATTGCGTCACTGAATATACCCATGACTTATGACTTTCCAGCGTCGCCACGCATTGTTGCCCGTCGGGCTTGTTCAGATCCCAGATCTTTACGCTCCTGTCAGTAGCACAGGAAGCCAATCGCCCATCGGCCAGTGTCGTGATTGATTTCACCCTGCCAGTATGCCCATTCAGCGTCGCCACGCATTGCAGCCCGTCGGGCTGGTTCAGATCCCACACCTTCAGGGTCTTGTCATCAGAGCAGGAAACCAGCCGACCGTCGTGCAATGTCGTGACTGAGTTCACCCTGTCACTATGTCCATTGAGTGTCACCACGCATTGCTGCCCGTCGGGCTGGTTCAGATCCCACAGCTTCAGGGTCTTGTCAAAAGAGCAGGAAACCAGCCGCCCATCGGCCAATGCCGTGACTGAGCTCACCCTGTCAGTGTGCCCCTTAAGTGTCGCCACGCAGGTTTTTTGGGTATTAATTCCCAGAGACTTCAGGTATTTATTACTTGTGTTTCGATGATCAGCAAGCCGTAGGCAGGAAGCCGGTCGTTGATCGGCCAATGCGGTGCATGAGTTCATTTCGACGGTATACCTTTTCGACGCCACCCAGGCTTGCCAGGTATTATTTTCCAGAGAAGCCAGGTATTGATTGCTTAAGCATCGATGATAAGCAAGCCGTAATACCGGGTCATAAATTTCATTGTTCGGAACAGCAGGTATATGTATATCCCTGTCTTCAATCAGGTTTCTATAGGCTTCAAGGTCAGAGCCATAATATTGAAGGGCCAGTTTTTTCAGTTTTTCTTCTGTGTTGAAAAGTGTAATCAAACGCTTGCTGGTTGTAGCCAGGTGGCTAACATCAACGAAAGACAGGTAGTCGGAAATTTTAATCAGGAGCTCATTTGGCAATGCCAGTAAAGGCGACACCTGTTCCGGAGGAACAACCGAAACCCCCTTCGTAGTTTTTTCTATTGACTGGTTATCAGACGGGTTGCTTCCCTGATAGTGGTTAGGTGGAATATTATCAATATTAGCGATATTTCTTTTCACACCATTTCTGACCGGTGAACAGTTCTAAAGTTCTTTCTCGAAATGCAAAAATCAGCAGCCTGAATTCAGGTAATATCACTGGGCCCTGATAAAAAGTAAATCTCTATCCACTTCCCTACCCGACGATAAAAACGTCGTTAACTCAATAAATAAATGAATTAGTGAATGCAGGAATCCGGTCCCGAAAGCATGATCAGGACTCAAGGCAGGCCATTGCGCGGCAACTTTCACTTCAGATACCACCGGTAATTTTTACATCATTAAACGATTTTTCTTCTTTTTCGCGGGGGGGAGCAGGAAGTCGGCTGCCCATTCAGCGTTACCATGCATTGCAGCTCGTCTGGTTTGCCCAGGTCCCACAACTTTATGGTCTCGTCAAGAGAGCAGGAAGCCAGTCGCCCACCGGGCAATGGCGTAACAAAGAACACGTCTTTGCTATGCTCTTTCAGTGTCGCCACACATTGCTGGCCGTTGGGCTTGCTCAGATCCCACACCTTAATAGTCTGATCATCACCACAGGAAGCCAGCCGTCCATCGGGCAATAGCGCAATTGACTTCACCCAATCGGTATGCCCATTCAGCGTCACCACACATTCCTGGCCGTTGGGCTTGCTCAGGTCCCTCACCTTAATAGGCCCCTCATGAGAACAGAAAGCCAGCCGCCCATCGGGCAATGGCGTGATTATGAACATCCAGCGGAGCGCATTCAGCGTTGCCACACATGCCTCACCGGCGGGCTTGCCCAGGTCCCACAACTTAATGGTCTCGTCAAGAGAGCAGGAAGCCAGCCGCCCATCGGGCAATGTCGTAACACAGGTTACCCAATCGGTATGCCCATTCAGCGTCGTCACACATTCCTGGCCGTTGGGTTTGCTCAGGTCCCACACCTTAATAGTCCCATCATGAGAACAGGAAACCAGTCGCCCATCGGGCAATTGCGTAACTGAATCTACCTCCCTGGTATGCCCGTTGAGCGTCGCCACGCATTGCTGGTCGTCGGGTTTGCTCAGATCCCACACCTTTACGGTTGTGTCTTCAGAGCAGGAAGCCAGCCGCCCATCGGCCAATGCTATGACAGAGCTCAGCAGGGAGGTATGCCCATGGAGCGTCATGACGCATTGCTGCCCGTGGGGCTTGCCTGGGTCCCACACCTTTATGGTCTGGCCAGCACAGGAAGCCAACCGCCCATCAGACAATAACGTGACTGAGATCACCCCGGAGGTATGCCCATTCAGCGTCACCACGGAGGTTTGCAGGGTATTACTTTCCAGAGACGCCAGGTATTGATTGCTTAAGCATCGATGATAAGCAAGCCGTAATAAAGGGTCATAAATTTCATTGCCCGGAACAGCAGGTATATCCCTGTTTTCAATCATTTTTCTATAGGCATCATAGGCAGAGCCATAATATTGAGCGGCCAGTTTTTTCAGTTTTTCTGCTGTGTTGAAAAGTGTAATCAAGCGCTTGCTGGTTGTAGCCAAATGGCTAACATCAACGAAAGACAGGTAGTCAGAAATTTTAATCAGGAGCTCATTTGGCAATGCCAGTAAAGGCGACACCTGTTCCGGAGGAACAACCGAAACCCCCTCTGTCGTTGTTTCTCCTGCCTGGTTACCAGACGGGCTTGTTGCCTGGTAGTGGTCAGGGTAAATGGTATCAATATCAGCGATATTTTTTTTCACATCCTCTGACCGGTAAACAGTTTTAAAGTTCTTTCCTGCAAAGACAATAAATCCGATTTAACCGCTTGCTGAATCCACATTATGAAAAATGTGGATCATTCAGTTTGCCAACCCCGGTATTTATAGGCTATTTCCCGATACAGAAGGACGAAAATATACGCCCCAGCAGATCATCACTGGAAAAGGTTCCGGTAATTTCTCCCAGGGATTTCTGAGCAAGGCGAAGGTCTTCAGCGAGCAGCTCGCCTGCTCCAAGGTGCTCCAGTTGTTGACGACCGTTCTCAATATACTCTCCCGCCTGTCGCAACGCTTCCAAGTGGCGACGCCGGGCAGAAAAGCTGCCTTCCATCGCCCCTTCAAATCCCATACAGGCTTTCAGGTGCTCCCTGAGAGCACCAACCCCGTGCTCGCTTTTCTGGTCATTACAGGCACAAAGTCGTATAACCGGAACACCATCAACTTCTGAAAACCCGGGCTGTTCACCGGTAAGGTCGATTTTATTGCGAATGATGGTCAGTTTCTCCTGAACGGGCAAACGGTCGGCAAACTCAGGCCAGATATCATGAGCATGGGTTGCCTCGGTTGATGATCCATCCACCATCAGCAATACCCGGTCAGCCTCTTCAATGGCTTTAAAAGCCCGCTCGACACCGATCTGTTCCACCCGGTCTTCGGTTTCACGCAGACCAGCGGTATCAATCACATGCAGTGGCATGCCATCGATATTGATATGCTCTTTCAATACATCCCGGGTAGTGCCGGCAATATCGGTGACAATGGCCGTGTCCCGGCCAGCCAGAACATTCATCAGGCTGGATTTTCCGGCATTGGGCCGACCGGCAATCACCACGGTCATGCCATCCCTGAGTATCGCGCCCTGGCCCGCTTCACGGATAACCTCACCAAGCTGTTGCGCGATACTGGCCAGCTCACCGGTAACTTTGCCATCGTTCAGGAAGTCAATTTCCTCTTCCGGGAAATCAATAGCGGCCTCAACATAGATTCTCAGTTCGATCAACGACTCCACCAGTGCATTGACCCGTTGCGAGAAAGCGCCTTGCAGTGAGCGTAAGGCGGAACGTGCCGCCTGCTCGGAAGTGCTGTCGATCAGGTCAGCAATGGCCTCAGCCTGGGCAAGATCCAGTTTGTCATTCAGAAAAGCTCGCTCGGAGAACTCCCCGGGGTTTGCCTGACGGACGCCCAGGGCAAGAATGCGTTTCAGCAGCATATCAAGGATGATGGGGCCACCATGGCCCTGAAGCTCAAGCACATCCTCACCGGTAAAGGAGTTGGGGTTGGGAAAATAAAGCGCGATGCCTTCATCCAGAATCTGGCCACAGGCATCATGAAATGGGGTGTAGTGGGCAAAGCGCGGTTTAGGCTCCAGCTTCAGTACTTCTCTTGCCACACGCAGGGCATCAGGACCCGACACCCGAATAATACCCACGCCTCCCCGACCGGGGGCTGTGGCCTGGGCGACAATGGTATCCTGGTGAAGGTTGCTGAAATCAGACATAACGAGCCATAGGTAACTGCTAAAACGATGGCATAGTCTATGCCCGGTGCCTGTTTTAGTACAGGATCATGAGCTGATCTTGCGGGGCAATTTCAACTGGCTGTTGTCACGGAGCTTGTTGATATCTCTGTTGATAAAAGCATCCGGGTTGAGTTTATAGAGGTCCTCCATCAAGGATGTCCAGTTGTCATAGTCCGGATACAGAGGCAAGAGTTTAATCGCCACCATGCTGATGGTATAGCCTTCAGGAACCTTGTATACCGGAGCCTTACCGGTTCTGGATAGCAGTGAGTTACTGATTTTATTGTATGAAGGGGCGGTCACATTCCCTGTGGTTTCCTCAGGCTGTCTTACGCTGAGGGGTTCCCCTTTCATACGTTCCACCGGTTTGGATGATGTGGATGTGCGATCCATAGTGTGTTTGGGGGATTGTTTCTCTGGTAGCTGCAACACAGTCCCTTTTTTGATCGCACCAATATCATTATTTACAAACAGTGAGGGGTTTAGCTTTGCCAGTTCCTGGAGTAAGTCATACCAGCTGTCGAACTGTGGATAATCGGGGATCAGCTCATGGGCAATGGCAGCAAGACTTTGACTTGCAGTGACCTTATAAATAGTTTCTGTCTTCTGCTGCACCGGCTGCTCTGCAAACGTCGATGGCATTTTTCGGTTCAGCTTTGCCAACGTCTGATGTGTTTTTTCCGGCTTACGGTGAATATCGGTATTTGTTGTCTGCGCTTCTGCTTGCTCCGAAGTGGGAGAGAACCTCCGCTCTTGCTTTGCTAACGCCTGATGTGCTTTTTTCGGCTGACTGCTTTTCGTATCGGTTGCCTGTGCTGCTGATGACTGCTGAGCGGCAGCGGCCCTCTTTTTGGCTATTTCGGCCAACTTCTGCCGTAATTCCTGCCGCTTACGGTGATTATCAGCGTTGGATCTCTTTATTTCTGGCTGCTGTTCAGCCAACTCCTGATTTTCCGCCTCAATCTCAACCACACCGGCATCAGGCATGATCAGTATTTCATTCGCCCGAAGCCTGTTTGGATTACCGTCAGTGAAAGCCCCGGGGTTCATATAAACGATCTGTTGCATCACCCCTCGCCATCCAGTGGGATGGGGATATTTATACTTCATTCTCCAGGCAATCGTACTGACATTGTCGCCAGCCGCGACTCTATAAAGATGATCATTTTGACGGGCATCAGGGAGGTTTAACAGGGTTCCAGCGGGTATCTTGTTGATATCACCGCCGATAAATGCATCAAGGTTATTTCTCACCAGACCTTTCATTACCCACCGCCAGCCCATTGAGCCCCGGTCAGCCTTGCTTAGCCTCATGGCGATAGTGCTTAGCGTGTCACCTTTGGCAACCCGATACGTTTTCTGTCCTGCCATCAAATTGCCACGGGGCATGGCTTTATCAAGACGATCAGGATGACCGGCGTCAGGGAGGTTTAACAAGGTTCCCACACGTAGCTTGTTAATATCACCGCCGATAAATGCGCCAGGGTTACTGCTCACCAGACCTTTCATGACCTCGCGCCAGCTGCCCGGATAAGCGTTGCTTAGCTTCATGGCGATGGAGCTTAGACTTTCACCTTTGCCAACGCGGTACGTTTTCTGCCCTGCCATCGACGAGGGTTGAGCATCGTTACGATTGATCCTGCCGGTCAATACGTTATCGGCTGTCCCGGATGGACGGTTTTCACTGGCCTGCCTGTATCCATCCAGTTTCTTACGCAATGCTGCCAATGCCTCTGTTTTGGCAACATCACCAGAGGTCTTTGACGGTGAGGTATCCTGATGAACCGATTGGTCGGAAGAGTGGTTCGGTTCCTGTTCGTAGGACTTCAGTTTGCTGCTTAATGCCGCCAACGCCTGTTTTTTAGCGGTGTCATCGGGTGTTTTTGCCGGGGCGCTATTCTTGACAACTTGTGGCTTTTTCCCACCCTTGATATCTAACAGGTTAAAAGCAATGTGTCGTCCGTTGTTGCCGGGACGAATTTCATAAATACCATAGGCCTTTTTTCTTCCCGCCGAAAACCTGACCACAGCCGTCAGTTGCCTGGCATTGATGTTACGGGTCGAGCGAGCCCTGAGCACCGTTTCTCTGTTGCTATTCGCCGTTATATCAAACTGAAGACCCGCAACCTGCTGATTATAATCGATGCCTTGTCGGTAATAGTCGGTAATTGAGCCCAACTGAACCTTGAGGTTGTCTTTGCCGGCAAGGCCTTCTGGCAGGTCTTTGATGATAATGGTTGAGTTTAACGAGTGGCTGACCGTCGAAGGTGCTTGCCCGTGTTGACTGTGGGCAACGTTGGTTTTGCCCGAAGGCTTGGCTGTATCAGATGTTTTTACCGAAGCCCATGATACCTGATTGTTTCCCTGGAGCGTTCCTGGCAGTTGCAACCGCGTATTAACCCGCAGTTTATTGATATCACCATTAATGAAGGCCTCTGGATTCAGAGAGGCCAGCTGGTTCATCAGGGTTCGCCAGTTGGCCACTTCCGGATACCGGGGCAGCAACTCCATGGCAATGCCACTGATGCTTTGCCCCGCCTTGACCCGGTAATGCCCGCCGGAAGACATCGTAAAAACATCGGCGTCTGACGCGGTAATACTGGTCTCAGAGGGTAATGGCTGAACCGAAGTGTAGGGCTGTCGGGCTTTGGCGGTGGTAATCGGCTGTTCAGGCTTATGGTCAGCGTTAAGCAGATTTAAGGTAACTTGCTGTTTGTTACCGGGCGTTAACTTGAAATCATAGATGCCATATATTTTCTGACTTCCCACCGTCAACTTGATCACAGCCTTCAGTTTGTTGGTGGTAATTTCCCGAACAGAGCGAACCTTGATCAGCGGCTTGCCATCACTATCTTTGGCCACTTTAAAGCGCAGACTGGAGACCTGCTTGTCATACTCAATATTATGCCGGGAAAATTCGGTAATAGACCCAAGCTTTACCTTCAGCTTCTTATTGGTAAGTTCTGACGGCAGAGCATCAATGGCAATGGTCGCATTGAGTAGTTGGTACTGATCAGTACCAATGGTCATATACCCCAGCTCAGGATTGGCTGATGCGCTCCCGATAACACTGCTTACTATGGCTGTGCTTATCAGTTTTTTAATCATGTTGCTGATCTTATCCAGTTAGCCCAACGTGGGAAGGCCAAGTTACTAACTGTTTATCGGTTCAGCCCCCGGCAACTGTAGAAAATTCAGGCGCTATTTTTTACCGCATCAGCATGCCTGTGGGCAGGCACTTTTCAGAAGAGGGTTTTATCAAAGCGAAGGTGAGGAGAAGAGAGGGGAGCAAAGCAGCTTTAACCGGGAAAGCTGCTTCGCAAAAGGCTTAGTCTTCTTGTTCGATTTTGCGGGTAATGATGTACTGCTGGATAATCGACAGCACGTTGTTGGTCACCCAGTACAGAACCAGGCCCGCCGGGAAGAACAGGAAGAAGAAGGTGAAGATCACCGGCATCATCTTCATCACTTTAGCCTGCACAGGATCTGGCGGTGTCGGGTTCAGCATCTGCTGAATGAACATCGAAGCCCCCATGATCAGTGGCAGGATAAAGTACGGATCCATCTGGGACAGATCGTAAATCCAGCCCAGCCACGGGGCCTGACGCAACTCCACCGACTCCAGCAGAGTCCAGTACAGGGCAATGAACACCGGCATCTGGACCAGAATCGGCAGACAGCCCCCCATCGGGTTGACCTTCTCCTTCTTGTACAGCTCCATCATGGCCTGAGACATTTTCTGGCGATCATCGCCATACGTCTCTTTCATCTCCTGAAGCTTGGGCCCCAGTTTGCGCATTTTCGCCATGGACCGGAAGCTGGTGGCATTCAATGGATAGAATACCGCCTTGACCAGTACCGTCAGCAGAATGATGGACCAGCCCCAGTTACCAACCAGCGAGTGAATCCACTTCAGGATGGTAAACAGTGGCTGCGCCAGAAACCAGAGCATGCCGTAGTCAACGGTCAGCTCAAGACCCTCGGACAGAGACTTCAGGTTTTCCTGGTTCTTTGGACCAACATACAAAGTGGCACCGGTCTCAATGGTTTCACCAGGCTGGGCCACCATGGCATCGTCATAGAAGCCGACGAAGTTGTAGCCATCTTTGTTCTGCTTGGTGTAATACTGATGGGCTTTTTGCTGGTCAGGAATCCAGGCACTGACAAAGTAGTGCTGGAGCATGGCGGCATAACCACCCTGAACCCGCTCAGCGAATGCCTTATCAGAAAAATCATCAAACGGCAGCTTGGTGTACGGCTCATCATTCGAACGAACCGCTGCGCCCAGGTAAGTATTCATTGGCGCTTTGGAGTTAAGCTGACTTGGATCTTCTGAATTATCCCGCTTCAGCTGGGCATAAAACTGATCACGCCACACCTTATTGCTGTTATTGATCACCTGGTAATGAACAGCAACATCGTAGCGGTCACGATAGAAGGTGAAGGTTTTGGTAATGTCGACGCCATCCATGGTTTTATGGAGATCAACGGTCAACGTGTTCTCACCATCACCAAGCGTGTAATTGGCCTGCTTTACCTGGTAAACCCCGCGAAGGTTGTTCGCGTCCGGGCCATCGGTTTTTGCCAGCGCACTCTGTGCAGTGAAGACACAGGTGGTTTCTCCCTGACAGTCCGGGCTGTTCACCAGAAGCTGGAAAGGCACCGTTGGCTCTCCTTCTTCCGGCAACCATGCCGGGTATTGCGGCAGGGTCAGGCTGATGATATCGCCACCGGCAGGGTCAATCAGCGCATCAATGGTATTGGTCTTGACGCTGATAAGCTGGGCAGAAGGTTTTACCGCACCGTCGTCGGTGGCGGGAATAGCGTTGCCATCAGTCAGCGACGGCAGATCGGAACCAGCTTGACTGCTGGATACGGAGTGAGCGACGGATGCCGACTTCGGCGTACCGGGATAGTCTTCATTCCATTGCTGCAGTGTTAAAACACCAACTACAGCAATAGCGCCGATCAGGAGTGTTCTTTGGAAATCCATGAGTTCCGGGCCACACATTCAGGTGAATGAATATGATTGTCTGATTGTGTCCGATGATCACCAGAATCTTTTTCCGGTACCGGGTCAAATCCTCCTGGATGCCAGGGGTGGCACCTCAGTAGTCGGAGCAAGATAAGCTTGCTACCAGTCAGAAAACCATGACGATTTAAGGCTTCCAGGCCGTAGGCAGAGCAAGAGGGGTAAAAGCGGCACCGGCTGGGCATCAGAGGACTTAGCGCATAGCGGTATATCCTGATCAGTCCGGTCAGCAATGATCGGGGGATAGTTGCTAATCTGCCCATAAATGCCTTCATTTTGTCGGCGCCCTTAGTCCTATAGAAAACCCTTGGCTCTATAGCAAGCCTTTAGCCAGATCAAAGCCTTATTGCTTATTAACATGCCCTGTGCGGGCAACAGCCTCAGACAGTCGACACTCAACTGCGGCTGTTTTATAAGAAAGCTTTCTGAGCCTGGTCGAGCCGAACAGGAAAAACCCCGGGGCTTCCTGTTAACTCTGGCATTTTCTTCAGGTTGGATATCAACGTGATGCCGACGCTTCCCATTCGTGCAGCCTTCGTTTCAACCTTTGCCACTGCTGGTTGAGTAGCAGGTTCAGGTCACTGTCATTCAGATCACTGAAACCTTTCCGGACCAGAACGACAATATCCAGGTTACCAACTTCATCCTGTTGCAGACGAAAGGTTTCCCGGATATGACGTTTGGCCCGGTTTCGGCCAACGGCAGTACGAATATTTTTTTTGGCAACCACCAGTCCCAGTCTTGCCCGGCCAAGCTCATTGGCTTTTGCCAGTATCAGAAGCTGTCTGCTGGATACCTTGATATCCGTTGTATCAAATACCTGTTTGAAATCAGCCGAGGAGCGTAGCCGTGATGCACGGCTAAAAGATAAGCTCACACTGATGCTCTCTTAGCCACAGGCGGTTGATCAGGCTGACAGACGCTTGCGTCCCTTAGCTCGACGACGGTTGATTACCGCACGGCCGTTCTTGGTAGCCATGCGCGCACGGAAGCCGTGGTTACGCTTGCGCTTCAGGTTGCTTGGCTGGAAAGTTCTTTTCATCGTGGTTACTCGTCTTAATGGACTTACAAAAGACGGGCATTCTAAGTAATTGCAGGGTTAGCGTCAATTTGCATTTGTCAAGAAGCACCGCATTACTACCCGTTGTTTCTCCCTACACTTCCTTCGCTCTTTCCGTCCCGGGTTGATGATCATCGCCGTAAAGCTGGTTTTCAATTTTTTCCCGGCAGGTTCTGCCCTGCATTGCACGAATTTTCTGCAGGTTGCCCAAAGGGGTGGCCTTAGCGATCCGGCTGTTTAATACACCATCATTTTTCAGGCGGTTGCGCCATTCATTGAACTTGTTGGCAGCCTCGTAAAACGCGGCCGACAATGCCCTGATCCGCCGGATCTCTTCGGTACCATCAGCAGGGTCCCGGTCCCGGGCAATATCTCCGTAGAGATGCCCAAGCATCGACAGATAGGAAGCGGTGGTAAATGCCATGGACAGACTGTGCTCAAAATCTGTTAACTGCTGTTTGGCCGTCTCCAGCGGATGATCTTGCCATCGCCGTTTGTGATTCTCCAGAGCCAACGGTTCTGCATGGAGAAAACAGAGCCAGTTTAAGGATTTATCGATCACCAGATGACGCAGTGCATCACGGGCTACTCTGATGTCGGCGGTCAGGGGAATGCACTCACTCCGGGCCAGCCCGAACTGGCCAAGCAGGGGGCTTTGCTGGGGGATTACCGAGAATTCAATGATCTGCTCCCCTGCCTGCACTGATTGACTTAACAACTGCAAATACTGGCGGTTATTGGCCAGCTCCCGCAGGCGCCACAAATCCAGCCGGGCGATGGTGGCTTGCTGAAAATCCCAGTTGACCTTTTCATTGGCTGCCAGGAGCAACTCATAGGCCTGGTCGTACCCCCGGCAGGATATGGCATGGGTAACCGACAGACTCAGGATCGCCATATCGTATTGGGTAAGCCATTGGGTTTGACGTTGCGGAACAACGGCCTGGGCAATATCCACTGCCGGCCGGTTTTCAGCACCAGCTGCTTTATTTGCCCTGCCTGTTTTGTGGCTGTCGGCTGCTGAACGCTCTTTGCCGCCCCTGGAGCCCGCTCTTTTATGTTTGGACCGCTTGCCTTTGTTTTTATTTCTGGGGGCTACAGCCGATGACCGTTTTGGCATGTCATCACTCAGCAGCCAGTCATCGTTCAATGCAGGGGAATTCACCACTGAACTGGCTTCAGCACTTAACTCCAGGCTGTCGCGGACCTCGGCCAGCTCACTCTGCAGCTTGACTGCACCTAAACTGCCATAGTGTTCCAGCACATCATTGAGTAAACCGGAAATTTTCAACAGGTCCGGTTCCCTGGATTTTAACAACAGCAGAGCCAGCTTCAGCTTGCCCGCTTCCACACCACGCATAATGGCTGATTCAATACTGGCAATGGCTTCTTCAGTATTCGCATTTTCTTTACTCATCTGGAGTGAGCCAAGCAGCCAGAAAGCCTCTGGCAAACGGGATAACCGGGCCTGAGCAATGGCCTTGTCGAGCTGTCCATCCAGATAAAAGATCAGGCTTTTCAGGTAATATCTCAGGTCATCATTCTCGACTCTGGCAACACTATCCTCACAGGCATAATTGATCAGAAACTCCATAAGGGCATACAGCGCCGGATTATCCTGGCCATCGTTACAGGCCGCTTTCTGCGAATTTACCAATAGTTCTTTGACGGATGGCAGCGAGCGGTTCTGGTACAGAGTCTGCAAAGCGATCAGGCCAATGTCCGGCGAGCAGAATCCGCTTTGCCAAAAACCAAGACAGTAGAACGCATACTCGAGCGTACAGGTCTCATCGAATTCGCCAACGCCCATAAAATCCTTTCTTATGCCCTTGACGTTCTGGATCGTGGTGGTGGTTAATTCAAGCAAATGCGCTTTTATCTGCTGCCATTGAGTGGGCAAATCCTCAGCATCCTGTTCCAGGCGGAATATCGGGTCTGAGGTAACCAGTTGTTCAACAATGTCATACAGCTTTTCACATTTGGCAATATCAAGACTGTAACAGCGGATGTTCCCCAACGAAGTCATGATTTGGCCAAACAGAATCTTCGACAATCTCTGATCGTCCATGGTGGGATCATCGGCCGAATAGAGGCAGGACATACGCAGCCGGGCTCTCTCTTTATCAATCTCCCGAATTAGGCCATCGTCCAAAAGAGCGACCACCTTGCGGTTGATAACCAGAGTGTTAGCACTTCGACCTCTATCAGAAATTACCAGCAGGCTCAGATACCAGATACACATAATAAACAGCTCTTGCTGTTCATCAGGAGTATCTGGCTGGTAACTGAGCAAACACTCCACAAGCTGATCGTCATAATGGCACATCTGCTGTTCCAATCTGTGGAGCTTGCAGTTGTTCCTCATCGATGGATCCAAACTCAACGCATCCTGCACGAATATGCAGTTAAAACACAAACGCTGAATCCTCTCAGACAACATTGACAAGTTTTTGTTCCTGGCAATTTGACCGATTTCCAGGGTCAACTTTGGAATCATTTTACGGAACAGACTGATTTTACTCTGCAATTGATTCCTATCCAGGCAACAATAGTACCCGATTGCCTTAAATCCCCCGTATGTCGGCATAAATTCCATTTCTAACAAAGGATTTATCTTGTACCGGTTCAGCTGAAAAACGGTTCCCTTTGAGATCTGCCTGAATCCATTTCTACCTTCCCGGGCAGTCGAGTTTATATTGGCCACGGACTGCTCGGGCAGTTTCTTTTCTGTTTGACTGGCATCCTTCACACATCGCCCGAAAGCACCCTGGCTAGCCAAGTGCCCTGTGACCTCATTGTTAGCCATGGGCATTTGTGCATCCAGCACAGCCGTTAGCCTTGATAGCGGATCTAACATAATGAATGAATTTTATTTTGTTGGTATGGCTTTGGAACACCCTGTTCAAGTTAGTACAAAAGATCAAATAATGTTAATCACCAGGCAGCGATTCACAGATATATAAATAGATAAGTTATCTCTTATGTGATGTGTTTTTGATTTTAATGTAATTATTTAGGGAGGTTTTTTCTGTGGATAACTCCGTTTATGCCAGTTATCGTCTGCCTTTGAGGATGTGTGCTTTTTTGTAGAAATCCCGGAGGTATGTTGTTGTTTTGGTCTTGATGGCTTGTGGATAATTATGACTGTTATCCACAGCTCGCTTGTTATTCAATTTACCCACAGGAAAATCATAAGGTTTATTGCCATTCATAAACGGACCTACCCACAGGGAGTAGCAAGCAATATTTTCCTCCGCATTATGGCTGTTTTATTTTCAACTTATTGAATTATAAGGATATTATTCCTGGCGGATGATCTGTTGTCCTGTTTTGCAGGTGTGGATAACTTTTGCCAGAAAGGATACAATTCCCTTTTGTCTATCCAATCGTTATTTCATACCTGAAGGTCTTCAGCAGGCTGTCTGACCGGCTTCAGTGATACCCGTATTAAATCCTGATCCTGATCCTGATTCTGATCCTTATCTATATCCGGAGATGGGTGGGAGAGCGGGAGAGTAGGAGAGTAGGAGAGTGCCTGTGCCCCTTGAGCTGTGGCAAAAATGTATCGATATCCTGCAGGATGAGCTGTCTTCTCAGCAATTCAATACCTGGATTCGCCCTTTGAAAGTGATGGGGGACGAACACGATTTGTGTTTACTGGCTCCCAACCGGTTTGTTGCCGACTGGGTGAAAGAGAAGTTTTTGCCAAGAATCGAAGAGATTCTGGATGAACTGTCCGATGGGGACTCTCCAGCCGTCGCGTTGGCGGTGTCCAATCGTCGGCCCCCCTCACTGAGCAAGCGATCTGCACGGCCAAGAGAGCCTCAGCTCAGGGAAGTGCCACCCAGAGAGATTCAGCCTGCGGCAACGGTGACCGTTTCTGAGAAACCCATTGAGAACCCGCTGAAACATGCCGCTATTGAGCGTTCTGTGGTCACCCATGAGCTGGTGTCGGCTTTAACGGTCGCGCAGGACAATACCCCGGAGCCAGATCTGGTATCAGACCCCGGTTTTCAGGAAGATGACAGCAGGCAGACAGAAGAGCCCGCCCAGATCAAGGTAAACCCGCTGAAAGAGTCGGTGAGTGCTACGCCTGAAGAGCCTGTCCCGGTGCGGCAGGTTGAAGTTGAAGGGTCTATCAAGCATCACAGTTCGCTGAACACTGGTTTCACTTTTGAAACCTTTGTTGAGGGTAAATCAAACCAGCTGGCCCTGGCGGCCGCTCGACAGGTGGCAGAAAACCCCGGTGCTTCCTACAACCCGCTTTTCTTGTACGGAGGTGTTGGTCTGGGTAAAACTCACTTGATGCATGCGGTGGGTAACTTCCTGGTGAAGCAGAACCGTAATGCCAGAGTTGTTTATTTACACTCCGAGCGCTTTGTTGCGGATATGGTGAAAGCACTGCAGCTGAATGCCATTAATGATTTTAAAAAGTACTATCGTTCTGTTGATGCGCTGCTGATTGATGATATCCAGTTCTTTGCCGGTAAAGAGCGTTCACAGGAAGAGTTTTTCCACACCTTCAATGCGTTGCTGGAAGGTGGTCAGCAGATGATTCTGACCTGTGATCGTTACCCAAAGGAGATCAGCGGTGTTGAAGAACGGCTGAAGTCCCGATTTGGCTGGGGATTAACGGTAGCCGTAGAGCCGCCCGAGCTGGAAACCCGCGTTGCCATTTTGATGAAAAAGGCAGAACAGCAGAAAGTGGAACTGCCCCATGAAGCCGCCTTCTTTATTGCCCAGAGAATCCGTTCCAATGTGCGTGAACTCGAAGGTGCCCTGAAGCGGGTGATCGCCAGTGCGCACTTTATGGGACGCCGTATTGATATTGATCTGATCCGCGAGTCCCTGAAAGACCTGTTGGCTTTACAGGACAAACAGGTCAGTATAGATAATATCCAGAGGACGGTTGCTGAGTACTACAAGATCAAAGTGGCGGATATTCTTTCCAAGCGTCGCAGTCGTTCTGTGGCAAGGCCAAGGCAAATCGCCATGGCACTCTCCAAAGAGTTGACCAGTCATAGTTTACCCGAGATTGGTGATGCCTATGGCGGACGTGATCATACCACCGTTCTTCACGCTTGCCGTAAAGTAAAAGAACTGGTCGAAGTGGATAACGAGATCAAAAGCGATTACAAAAACCTGTTGCGCTCACTGACAAGTTAATTCCACCTTATTCAACCTCATAAAAAGGTGAATACCTTTTTATATCAAGAGAAAGGAAAGCGATGAAATTTACCATTAATCGGGAAGCATTGCTTAAGCCACTTCAGCTGGTTGCCGGTGTGGTTGAGCGCAGACAGACGCTGCCGGTATTGTCCAATGTGTTGATGGTAGTCGATGGAAACCAGCTCTCGTTAACCGGTACTGACCTGGAAGTCGAACTGGTTGGCCGTGTCGCCCTGGAAGATGTTGCGGAGGCCGGAGAGATTACGGTACCGGCCAGAAAACTGATGGATATCTGTAAGTCCCTGCCTGAAAACACCCTGATTGAAGTGCATCAGGATGATCTGAAGGTCAAGGTAAAGGCTGGCCGGTCCCGGTTTACCCTCTCCACTTTACCGGCCAATGAGTTTCCCAGTATTGAAGAGGAGGCCGGATCGGTATCCTTTACCATTGGTCAGTCGCGTCTTCGCCGACTGATTGACCGCACCGGCTTTGCCATGGCCCAGCAGGATGTTCGTTACTACCTGAACGGCATGCTGCTGGAAGTCAGCCAGAACTGTCTCCGTGCGGTGGCTACCGATGGTCATCGCCTGGCCATGTGCAGCGTGGATGCCGATATCAACCAGCAGGACAAGCATCAGGTCATCGTGCCCCGTAAAGGTATTCTTGAGATGGCGCGTCTGCTCACCGAAGGGGAAGAGAGTGTTCATATTACCCTGGGTGCGAATCATATCAGAGCCAAAACCGGCGACTTTATGTTCACCTCCAAACTGGTGGACGGTAAGTTCCCTGACTATGAGCGGGTAATTCCCAAAGGCGGCAATAAAATCATTATTGGTGATCGCCAGGAACTGCGTCAGGCATTCCAGCGTGCGTCTATTCTGTCCAATGAGAAATACCGGGGTATCCGCCTGATTCTTTCCGATGGTCAGCTTAAGGTAATGGCTAACAACCCGGAGCAGGAGGAAGCCGAAGAAGAGTTGAGCCTGGCTTATCATGGTGACTCCATGGAGATCGGGTTTAACGTCAGCTACCTGTTGGATGTGCTTTCTGTGCTTTCTGGTGAGGCCATCAAGATGACCCTCTCCGACCCGAACAGCAGTGCGCTGCTTGAGGAGTCTGAGTCTGGTGACTCCACCTATGTTGTTATGCCTATGAGGCTGTAACAGCCTGTCGGCAGAAGTAGTCAGTGTCTGATGTTGTGGCATCAGACACTCGCCCTGATCCGGCTTCCGGGCTACTCAGGTTCGGAAATAAACAGAATATGATTCAACAGCTCTCCATAACCGATATCAGAAACCTCTCCTCTGTTTCGCTTACCCCTTCCCCTTCTGTAAACGTGCTCTACGGGCTCAATGGCAGTGGTAAAACCAGCGTGCTTGAGGCCATACATCTTCTCGGGGTCGCCCGATCATTTCGGACCTCCCGAATTAAACCGGTGATCAATCGTGATGCCGAGGTCTGCACGGTGTTTGGTCGAATCGGTGTGCCATCGGGATCCATACCGATTGGTGTTTCCAGAAACCTTCGGGATGAAACACTGCAGATACGGGTGTCCGGAGAGAACCTGAAGTCCACCTCTGAGCTGGCCAGGTTACTGCCCTTACAGGTGATTAATCCGGACACCTTCCGTTTGCTTGAAGGCTCCCCAAAGCTGAGAAGGAATTTTATCGATTGGGGCGTGTTTCACGTGAAACATCATGACTTTTTCCCGCTATGGAAACGCATGCAGAAGGCGCTGAAACAGCGGAACAGTCTGCTCCGTCATGGTAGAATAAACGGTTCTGAATTGAGTTCGTGGAACATAGAGTTTGCCAAAGCAGCCAATGCCATCGACGTGTTACGCGGCGATTATATCCAGAGACTGACGCCCGTCTTCAATGAGGTGCTTTCGGAATTGGCCGATCTGGATAATCTTTCTATCCAATATTACCGAGGCTGGGATAGGGAGAGAGAGCTGCATGAAGTACTCAGTAGCGGACTGGCACGGGATGTCCAATCGGGCTATACCCATGCCGGGCCGCAACGGGCAGATTTAAGGATTCGGATTGGCAAAGGCAGTGCGGTTGATATCCTCTCACGAGGTCAATTAAAACTGGTGGTCTGTGCACTGAAACTCGCTCAGGGCTTTCTATACAAAGCGCTGCAAGACAAACAGTGCATCTTCCTGGTCGATGACCTGCCATCAGAACTGGATACCCCTAATCGACAAAAGCTTTGTCGATTGTTTCAAAAAATGGACTGCCAGACCTTCATCACCTGTGTTGAGAAGGAGGCACTGGAACATTGCTGGTTGCCTGAAACGGAATTGAAAATGTTTCACGTGAAACATGGGCAGGTTACTGTTACATCACATGAGAACCCTGGTCAGCAAAGTATTCGCCGGGCTGAGTCTTTGGAGATAGAGCATGAGTGAACAAAACTACGACGCATCCAATATTAAGGTCCTCAAGGGCCTGGATGCTGTCCGCAAGCGCCCGGGGATGTACATTGGTGATACCGATGATGGTACCGGTCTGCACCATATGGTGTTTGAGGTGGTTGATAACTCCATCGATGAGGCGCTGGCGGGGCACTGTGACAAGATTTCGGTCATTATCCACCCGGATGAGTCCATCACGGTTAAGGATAATGGCCGTGGTATCCCTGTGGATATTCATGAGGAAGAGGGCGTTTCTGCCGCTGAAGTAATCATGACGGTGCTTCATGCCGGTGGTAAATTTGATGACAACACCTATAAGGTATCCGGCGGTTTGCACGGTGTGGGTGTGTCAGTGGTTAATGCCTTGTCCAGTCAGCTGAAACTGACCATCCGCCGACATGGCAAGGTTCATCAGCAGGTGTACCATCAAGGGGTTCCGGAAGAGCCATTAACGATTATTGGTGAAACGGATGTCACCGGTACGGAACTGCACTTTATTCCTTCCCCGGAGACCTTCTCAAATATTCAGTTCAGTTACGACATTCTGGCCAAGCGCCTGCGTGAACTCTCGTTCCTGAATTCGGGTGTCTATATCCAGCTGACGGATGAGCGCACCGGCAAGGTTGATGACTTCAAATACGATGGTGGTCTGAAGGCCTTTGTTGAGCACCTGAACCAGAATAAAAGCACCATCAATAAAGTCTTCCACTTTGAAATCACCCGGGATGACGGTATTGGTGTAGAAGTGGCCATGCAGTGGAATGACAGCTTCCAGGAAGGGGTATTCTGCTTTACCAACAATATCCCTCAGCGCGATGGTGGAACGCACCTGGCGGGCTTCCGTGCGGCGCTGACCCGAAGCCTGAATGGCTATATCGAACGGGAAGGTTTCCAGAAGACGGCCAAGGTGGCTACGTCTGGTGATGATGCCCGTGAAGGTTTGACGGCAATCATCTCTGTCAAAGTGCCGGACCCTAAATTCTCCTCCCAGACCAAAGACAAGCTGGTGTCCTCCGAGGTAAAAACCGCAGTAGAGCAAGAAATGGGCAAATACCTGGCGGACTACCTGGTAGAAAACCCCCAGGAAGCCAAAGCGGTTGTCGGTAAGATGCTGGACGCTGCCAGGGCCCGTGAAGCCGCCCGTAAGGCCCGTGAAATGACCCGCCGTAAAGGTGCCCTGGACATTGCCGGCTTGCCAGGCAAACTGGCGGACTGCCAGGAGAAAGACCCGGCACTTTCTGAACTCTATATAGTAGAGGGTGACTCGGCGGGCGGATCCGCCAAGCAGGGCCGCAACCGGAAGACTCAGGCGATCCTGCCTCTCAAGGGTAAAATCCTGAACGTTGAGAAAGCCCGCTTTGACAAGATGCTCTCCTCCCAGGAAGTCGGAACCCTGATTACAGCCCTGGGGTGTGGTATTGGTCGTACGGAGTTCAATATTGACAAGCTCCGCTACCATAACATCATTATCATGACCGATGCGGATGTGGATGGATCGCACATCCGTACACTGCTATTGACCTTCTTCTTCCGGCAGATGCCTGAGCTGATTGAAAATGGCTACATCTATATTGCTCAGCCGCCACTTTATAAGGTTAAGCGTGGCAAGCAGGAGCAGTACCTGAAAGATGATGGTGCGCTGGATGGTTACCTGACCCAGTCAGCACTGGAAAATGCCAGCCTGCATGTTAACGAAAATGCTCCCGGGATCAGCGATCAGCCCCTTGAAGAACTGGTGAAAGAGTTCAGAGATGTCCATAAAGTGGCCGATAAGCTGTCCCGTATTTACCCCGTCTCGGTGCTCCGTGAAATGATTTACATGCCCGAAGTGACGGCGGAGAGCCTGGCTGATAAGAGCATAATGGAGTCCTGGGTTGCCCAACTGAGCGAGAGAATTGAGAACCTGAAAGACGCCGGCAGTACCATGACCTTCTCGGTAGAGGAAGATCGGGAGCTCAATGTCTGGTTGCCCAAGGTGACGATTATTGCCCACGGTGTCGATAGCCACTATCGCTGGAATGCGGATTTCTTCTCATCTGCCAACTATGGCAAGATCGTTTCCCTCGGTCATAAATTGCAGGGATTGATCGAGGAGGGTGCCTTTGTCCAGAAAGGGGAGCGAAAGAGGGATGTCGCTTCCTTTGAGGAAGCCCTTGAGTGGCTGATGAGTGAATCCACCAAACGCCATTACATCCAGCGTTATAAGGGACTGGGTGAGATGAACCCGGATCAGCTGTGGGAGACCACCATGGATCCGGATGTCCGCAGAATGCTGAAGGTCACCATTGAAGACGCGATTGCCGCAGACCAGATCTTCAATACGCTGATGGGGGATCATGTCGAACCCCGCAGAGAGTTTATCGAAAGCAATGCATTGAATGTTGCCAATCTCGATATTTAATCCAGTTCAGTCGTGCCGGTTTTAACCGGCACTTTTTTTACTTTTTTGATTCTCAGGTGCTCTGCTAATGTCTCCAGAATGTAAAGCAATGATTCGACAGGAGTTGGAAGAGGCGAGGGTTGTACTGAGCCGATTCCTGGATGATGACGCCAATCTTGAATCCATTGATCTTGCTGCCCGGTTATTGTCTGAGAGCTTTAAAGCTGGTGGCAAGGTACTGTCCTGTGGCAATGGCGGTTCCCACTGTGACGCCATGCACTTTGCTGAGGAGTTGACCGGACGTTTCCGCGATAATCGCCCTGGCTATGCGGCTATTGCCATTTCCGATCCCAGTCATATCTCCTGTGTATCCAACGACTTTGGTTATGAGTATGTCTTCTCACGTTACGTTGAAGCGGTAGGCAGGGAAGGGGACGTACTGCTTGGCATCAGCACCAGTGGTAATTCCGGGAATATTATCAAGGCGGTAGCAGCGGCCAGGGCAAAAGGGATGAAGGTTATTCTGCTGTCAGGCAAAGATGGCGGCCAGATGGCGGGGATGGCGGATGTTGAAATTCGTGTGCCTCACTTTGGTTATGCGGATCGGATTCAGGAGGTCCATATCAAGGCAATCCATATTATGATTCAGCTTGTTGAAAAATATATGGAATAAAAAAATCACTGTCATACCAGTTTTGGGGGGACTGGTAGCTGCGGGAAGGTAGTGGTTTGCCTTGTGGTCAGGCCTGTTTATCGGTTGATCGGTTTTATACCATAGGCGGTAAAAGCACTGGTACCTGCAATGAGCCCCCCTAAAGCTATAATGGCGTTGCGAAGTGTGGTGGGGAACCGGATGCCATTGGTATCGCTATATATGTCACAGGCACAAGCCGATGTTAAAGCTCCGGAAGTCATCCCGACAGCAGTTCCGAAAACTTTAGAAACTCCCCCCGCAGATCCGAAAGAACCAACAGCAGAACCGAGAGCCAGGATAGTGCAGACAGTCACATAAGTAGCCAAAGTATGACCAATGGCATTCGGCAAAGCGTCTAAGAGCTCAGCCTGGCGATCTTTATCAGCAGTGGAAATATAACCTATAAGAAGCCCGGCACAAGCCACACGTGTTGCAGACGTGAGTATATGTAAGCCACGCATAATAGCTTGTGGGCAATGTTGTTTAAAAATGCTAGTGGCTGCGGTCGAAACAGCAACCACACGTTCAGACAACGGAATATAATTTATCCGCTGCAAATCATAATCAGTTAATGGTTGTTCACACAGCAGACAGTGCCTTTGGTCAGAAGTATATAACCATAGTCGCATACATGATCGGCCAAACGTATGCCCGCAGTTCAGTTGGATGATTTCACAGTTTTCTGCGTCATGACATATAGAGCATGAAACACCGTTAGTGACGTTCATAACATCTCTTGTTTTTACTGCTTTGAAAACCTTAGGACATCTTTATTTGGCTCTGGTTCCCTATGGCTGAATTTTTTGGGAACCCAGGTTATTCTCGGACAGTCTTAAGTCCGACAGGAAGCCTTGCTAAAAAAGTACGCTCTATTTTCCTCCAGTCTTCAGTTTTTAGCCGGTCCTGTCGGTAAGGGTGCAGTTTGTTAGCTTCGGTAAAATATTCATAAACCAGGTTTTTCAATTCATCTTTTGAAAAGAAATCCTGTGTTTTCTCAACAGGTAATAATGCTGCGATACGAAGGCAGTGCCCTAACTGACTAAAAGATGATGCATCGAGATACTGACTTTTTTCTATTGCATTACATCCATGCTCAATGGCTTTAGCCAAAAGCCCTGGAATTTCCTTGCTTTGACCAGAATAAATGCACTCTGTGAAGTAACGGATGCTGATACACAAGTCCACTTCAGGCCCGGCAAAACCCTGGTCATCAAGTTGCATTTGGTCAAACCGATGCCAGTTCATTAAATTGATGTGAATGTCGCCAAGGGCCAGTTCAATTTCCTTGTCGTTGCAGGGGGTGACTTCATGCCCGGAACAGTCGCTGCGCAGCTTGATAAAGATCGTCAGCGCCTCCTGATACTGTTCCATGACCTGGTATAGTCGGCCAAGGGCCAGTTCAATGTCCTTGTCATTGCAGGGAGTGCCTTCATGCCCGGAGCGATCGGTGCGCAGCTTGATAAAGATTGTGAGCGCCTCCTGATGGAGTCCCATGTCCTCGTATAGCCGACCAAGGGCCAGTTCAATTTCCTTGACATTGCAGGGAGTGCCTTCATGCCCGGAGCGGTCGGTGCGCAGCTTGATAAAGATCGTCAGGGCTTCCTGATACCGTCCCATGAGCTGGTATAGTCGGCCAAGGGCCAGTTCAATTTCCTTGTGATTGCAAGGAGTGCCTTCATGCCCAGAGCGGTCGGTGCGCAGCTTGATAAAGATCGTCAGGGCTTCCTGATACCGTCCCATGATCTGGTATTGTCGGCCAAGGGCCAGTTCAATCTCCTTGTCGTTGCAGGGCGTGCCCTCATGCCCGGAGCGGTCGGTGCGCAGCTTGATAAAGATCGTCAGCGCCTCCTGATACCGTCCCATGTCCTCGTATAGCCGACCAAGGGTTAACTCTATGTCCTTGTCATTGCAGGGAGTGCCTTCATGCCCGGAGCGGTCGGTGCGCAGCTTGATAAAGATCGTCAGCGCCTCCTGATACCGTCCCATGTTCTCGTATAGCCGACCAAGGGCCAGTTCAATTTCCTTGTCATTGCAAGGAGTGCATTCATAGCCGGAGAGGTCAGTGCGCAGCTTGATAAAGATGGTTAGTGCCTTCTGATACAGTCCCATGTCCTGGTGTAGCCGACCAAGGGTCAGTTCAATTTCCTTGTCATTGCAAGGAGTGTCTTCATACCCGGAGAGGTCAGTGCGCAGCTTGTTAAAGATGGTCAGTGCCGCCTGATACCGTCCCATGTCCTCGTATAGCCGACCAAGGGCCAGTTCAACTTCCTTGTCGTTACAGGGAGTGTTTTCATGCCCGGAGAGGTCAGTGCGCAGCTTGTTAAAGATGGTCAGTGCCTCCTGATACCGTCCCATGTCCTGGTATAGCCGACCAATGGCCAGTTCAATCTCCTTGTCGTCGCAGGGGGTGTCTTCATGCCCAAAGAGGTCAGTGCGCAGCTTCTTAATGATGGTCAGTGCTTTCTGATACTCTCCCATGCGCTGGTAAAGTAGGCCAAGGGCAAGATAATTCAGTTTTTTATCCTGGTCCTTTCCTGAGTGATTTTTATAAAGCTCTTTAAAAATAAGCAGTGCTTCACACAGGCGGTTTTTGTCTTGAAGTGCCCTGCCCTTTGTCATCAGTAACTTTTTGTCAAGGGGAGGCTTTACTTGTGCTATTGATTTGAGGCAATCATCAGTTCTTCCTGAATTGAACAGGGCTCTTGCTTTAAGTTGGTGTGCACGTAGATAGAGAAGCCGACTCAAATTGGAATAAGTCTCTAATATCTCTTTTGCTATTTTGAGTGCATTATCATTATCACCTGCTCTTAAAGAGCTGAACCCTTCATTGATACAGGGCATTTTACCCTGTCTATGATAGCCTGCACCCGGTTGAGAATGGGGTGGGGGGCGATGATGAAAACCTTGAAATTCCTTCCTGTTTTCAGGGGTACCCAGGCTCCTGGGTATATAAACAGGCGTTGCATTGGATGCCCCTTGTGACTGTTGTATGTATCTTACGGATCTATTAAAACATGGCCTCTTATAAGGAGCTGCCTTATCTCTATGGTATTTGTTAGCCTGATGACCAGCCAGAAAAGGCTTACGAGCGTCAGGATAAGCATTATTATCCATGTAACGAACTTCGGATGCTTTCATGCCGCAATGGCCCCCATAGTTACTGAGTGACTCACAGGTCTCCATGACTCTTTTATCATTAGGCCTGATTACCACTGAAGCTACGCATCAGTATGAGACTTTCACCCAATACTATGGCTGAATTTTTTGGGAACCCAGGTTATTCTCGGACAGTCTTAAGTCCGACAGGAAGCCTTGCTAAAAAAGTACGCTCTATTTTCCTCCAGTCTTCAGTTTTTAGCCGGTCCTGTCGGTAAGGGTGCAGTTTGTTAGCTTTGGTAAAATATTCAGAAACCAGGTTTTTCAATTCATCTTTTGAAAAGAAATCCTGTGTTTTCTCAACAGGTAATAATGCTGCGATACGAAGGCAGTGCCCTAACTGACTAAAAGATGATGCATCGAGATACTGACTTTTTTCTATTGCATTACATCCATGCTCAATGGCTTTAGCCAAAAGCCCTGGAATTTCCTTGCTTTGACCAGAATAAATGCACTCTCTGAAGTAACGGATGCTGGTACACAAGTCCACTTCAGGCCCGACAAAACCATTTTTATCAAGTTGCATTTGGTCAAACTGACGCCAGTTCATTAAATCGACATGAATGTCGCCAAGGGCCAGTTCGATTTCCTTGTCGTTGCAGGGGGTGCCTTCATGCCCCGAGCGGTCGTTGCGCAGCTTGATAAAGATCGCCAGTGCTTCCTGATATCGTCCCATGCTCTGGTATTGCCGACCAAGGGCCAGTTCAATGTCCTTGTCATTGCAGGGAGTGCTTTCATGTCCGGAGAGGTCGGTGCGCAGATTCTTATAGACTGTCAATGCCTCCTGATGACGTTCCATGTACTGGTATTGTCGGCCAAGGGTTAGCTCTATGTCCTTATCGTTGCAGGGAGTACCTTCATGCCCGGAGCGGGTGGTGCGCAGTTGGTTAAAGATCGCCAGCGCCTTCTGATGCAGCTCCATGTGCTGGTATAGACGACCAAGGGCCAGTTCAATTTCCTTGTCATTGCAAGGAGTGTCTTCATGCCCGGCGCAGTTGGTGCGCAACGTGGTAAAGATCGTCAGCGCCTCCTGATACCGTCCCATGTACTCGTATTGTCGGCCAATGCTTAACTCTATGTCCTTGTCGTTACAGGGAGTGCCTTCATGACCAGAGCGGGCGATGCGCAGTTTGATAAAGGTCTTCAGCGCCTTCTGATACTGTCCCATATCGTGGTATAGCCGACCAAGGGCCAGTTCAATGTCCATGTCGTTGCAAGGCGTGCCTTCATGTCCGGAGCGGTCGGTGCGCAGCTTGATAAAGATCGTCAGTGCCTCCTGATACCGTCCCATGTACTGGTATAGCCGACCAAGGGACAGTTCAATGTCCTTGTCATTGCAAGGAGTGTCTTCATGCCCGGAGCGGTCGCTGCGCAACTGGTAAAAGATCGTCAGTGCCTTCTGATACCATCCCATGCAGTCGTATTGCACGGCAAGGGCCAGTTCAACTTCCTTGTCGTTGCAAGGTGTGCCTTCATGCCCGGAACGGTCAGTACGCAGCTTCAAAAACATCATTAGCGCCTCCTGATGCCGTCCCATGTCCTGGTATAGCCGACCAAGGGCCAGAGCAACTTCCTTGTCTTTGCAGGGAGTCCCTGGATGCCCGGCGTGGGCGGAGTACAGCTTCTTAAAGATCGCCAGTGCCTTCTGATGCAGTCCCATGTCCTGGTAAAGCCGACCAAGGGCTAACTCTACGTCCTTGTCGTGGCAGGGGTTGTCTTCATGTCCGGAACGATCGGTGCGAAGCGTCTTAAAGACCGTCAGCGCCTCCTGATACCGTCCCATGAGCTGGAATTGCCGACCAAGGGCCAGTTCAACTTCTTTGTCGTTGCAGGGTGTGTCTTCACTCCCGGAGCGGTCAGTGCGCAGCTTGATAAAGATCGTCAGCGCCTCCTGATATCGTCCCATGTACTGGAATTGCCGACCCAGGGTCAGTTCGATTTTCTTGTCGTTGCAAGGTGTGGCTTCATGCCCGGAGAGGTCGGTACGCAGCTTGATAAAGATCGTCAGCGCTTTCTGCTGTAGTCCCATGCTCTGGTATAGTCGGCCAAGGGCCAGTTCTACTTTTTTGTCGTTGCAGGGAGTGGCTTCATGTCCGGAGAGGTCGGCACGTAGCTTGCAGAAGATTGTCAGCGCCTTCTGATACAGACCCATGTCCTGGTATAGCCAGCCAAGGGCCAGTTCTACTTGCTTGTCGTTGCAGGGAGTGGCTTCATGTCCGGAGAGGTCAGTGCGCAGCTTGATAAAGATTGTCAGTGCTTCCTGATGCTCTCCCATGCGCTGGTAATGTATGCCAAGGGTAAGATAATTATTTCTTTTATCGTTGTCCTTAATTGAGTGATTTTTATAAATGTCCTTAAAAACAAGCAGCGCTTCAAACATGAGTTTTTTGCCTTGCAGTGCTTTGCCTTTTGTCATCAGTAACCATTTGTTAAGGGGAGGTTTTACCTGTTCTATTGATCGCAGGCAATCATTAATCAGCCCTGAATTCAACAGGGCTCTGGCTTTAAGCAGGTTTGCACGCAGATAGTTACGTCGACTCAAGCTGGTATTATTCCTTAATATATCTTCTGCTAATTTGAGGGCATGATCATTATCACCTGCGCTTAAAGAGCTGAACCCTTCATTAATACCGGGAATTTCCCCCTGTCGATGATAGCCTGCACCCGGTTGAGAGTGGGATGGGGGACGATGATGAAAACGTTGAAATTCCTTCCTGTTTTCTGAGGTACCCTTGCTTCTGGGTATATAAGACGTGGCATTGGATGCCCCTTGTGGCTTTTGTATGTATCTTATGGATCTGTTAAAGCCTGGCCTCTCATAGGGGGCTGTCTTATTTCTGTGGTATTTATTAGCCTGATGACGGCGGGCCAAAAAAGGGTTATGAACTTTTAGATGCGCGTTATTATTATCCATGTATTAATTCTTTGAACACTTTTTCCTGCTTTCAGCACATTCAGTGCAACGCAGGATGCGTTAGTATGGGGTGAAGCATTTATCCTCGGTGGTAATAACAGATCGTGAGTCCCATACATTGTTTGCCACCGCGAAAGAAAAACTCAATTCAGGCACATGTATTTTATAATTATTGTCATGGCATCAGACTTGATACCGGCTGAGTATAGCAGGGCAAAACCAGCTTCTTCGGATTTTTCTGAAATCGCAAAATGAACGCACGTATCAAATATTCATACTCATCACGGGAGTTAAAAAGTTCGATTGGTATTACAACCAGGCTCCAAGGTACTGAGTGATAAATAGCAGTCGGTTATTGCATCGTTTGCAGCGCACGTGTAATCCAGTCACGGGTGGTATCATTTACTTCTGCCACCGAAAGGGATTTTGTTTTGATGACGGGCCCGATCTCTACCTGAATCGTTCCGGGGCGTTTTATCCAGGAGCTGTTCGGCCAGAAAACCCCGGCGTTATGGGCTATGGGAAGAATATCCACTGCCGCCGCTTTCGCCAGCCCTGCGCCACCACGGGAAAACTTGCCCGGTTCACCGGGAGATGCGCGTGTTCCTTCCGGAAAAATAAGGACCCAGACGTTATGGGCAAGTGCCGCTTTGCCCTGCTCTCTGACCTGCTGAAGTGCCTGTCGGGCATCCTTACGATTAATGGCGATGGGCCTGATTTTTTGAAAAGCCCAGCCAAAGAAGGGGATTTTCAGTAGCTCCTGTTTGATCACCTGAGTCTGGGGAGTTAATAAGGTTTGCAGGAAAAACGTTTCCCAGGTGCTTTGATGGTTACTGATAATGACACAGGGAGAATCAGGAATATTCTCTGCTCCGGTTACACGCCATCGAATTCCGCAAATTAAACGACAAAGGTATACTGATACAACAGCCCATGTTTTGACAAAAATGCGATGACGGAGATTAAACCTGAAAGGGTAGATAAACAGAATCATCAGCATTGCCCAGAACACGGTCCAGACTGCCAGCGACAAATAAAAGACAGTTGTCCTTAAAACAGAAAAGGTAGTGGCCATTGACCGGGTCACTGCCCGGGTAGTTGCAGAACCGACAGCTGATGACATTAAAATCCCTCTGAAAGTAGTTCTTCTACAAAGCTGTTCAGATTGTTATAAACAGCTACATCCCTGCTACCAGATAGGCTACCAGAAATCGCTTCCGGGTGTTCGATGAGTTTAGTGTGGGTTTTAACGCCTTTACCCGTCAGTACCAGGGCAACTTTACAGCCACTGCTGACCCCTGCCTGAAGATCACGCAGTGAATCGCCCACCACCCAGGTTTCTGCCGGGCTGGCATCGTAGTCGGTAAAAATCTGGTCAATAAGCCCTGTTGCCGGCTTTCTGCATTGACAGTGGTCATCCGGGCCGTGTGGGCAGTAATAGATGCCATCAATATGACCTCCCTGCTCTTTGACTAGCCTGATTAGCTTGTCGTGCATGGCATTGAGCGCTTTGCCAGTGAAGTAGCCACGGGCTAACCCGGACTGGTTGGTCGCTACGACGACGCGATAGCCCGCAGATGACAAACGGGCAATGGCTTCAATACTTCCCGGAATAGGAAGCCATTCATGTTCAGACCGTATGTACTGGTCTGAATCTTCATTGATAACGCCATCCCGATCCAGAATAACAAGCCTGGTCATAGTGCTCCTGAAACACATAAAAAAAGTGCGGCTAGTACATCATTTCGATGAGTTTGATGTGTACAATCTCCGCTCACCCTGAGCGTCCTTCGGCTCCGCTCAGGAGGCACGGACGATGGGTGATTGGCACAGTATTCAGGGTATGGAGTTTGCGCCTTTCGACTCCGCTCAAGACGAGCGGAGTTTGGAGGTCAATAAAGGCACCCATCACTCACATTGAAACCATGTACTAGTGCCGCACTTTATCAGGTTGTGCTTAGCTTTTCTGTAACAAAGAGATATCCGCTACCTGCAGGAACAGGCTGCGCAATTGCTTCAGCAGGGCATAGCGGTTCAGGCGGATAGCTTCATCTTCAGCATTGACCAGCACCTGGTCAAAGAACAGGTCAACCGGTTGCTTCAGTGCCGCCAGACTCTCCATGGCCAGCGCGTAACGACCTTCTGCCAGAGCGGGGGCGATTTCCTCTTTCTTGGCAAACACAATGTTGGCAAGCTCACGTTCAGAAACTTCGCTGAGCAGTGTCTCATCCAGTGCGTCAGGAATAATGATATCCCCGGCTTTCGCCAGAATATTGGATACCCGCTTGTTGGCAGAAGCCAGGGCATCCGCTTCATCCATGGCATTGAAGCGGGTAATGGCTTTTATACGACGATCAAAGTCCAGTGGCCGGGTAGGGCGCAATGCCTTGACGGAGTTAATGACCTCAACCGCAATGCCTTCTTCCTGGTAAGCGGCATCAAAACGCTCCAGCATGTAATTGACGACTGTCGTATTAAGGTTACCCAGTGCGGGCAGAGAAACACCTTGCTCCTGATAGCCGAGAATTGCCTGATCGATCAATGCTTCCAGATCAAGATTGAGTTTCTTCTCAACAATGATTCGCAGCACACCGATGCTGGCACGACGCAGTGCGAAAGGGTCTTTACTGCCGGTTGGCAGCTGATTGATACCGAAAATACCGGTAATGGTGTCAACCTTATCGGCAATGGCAACGGCACAGCCAATCAGTGTTGAAGGTAGCTGGTCACCGGCAAAGCGGGGCATGTACTGTTCATACAGCGTTTTGCTGACTTCGGGATTTTCACCGTCGTTGTCGGCATAGTACTGACCCATGATGCCCTGCAGCTCGGGAAACTCCAGCACCATTTCAGACACCAGGTCAGACTTGCACAGTTGACCGGCACGTTCAGCCAGCCAGGCATCACCACCTTCCGTTTGCGCAATGTAAGACGCAAGTCGTGCGATACGTTCTGTTTTGGCAAACACTGAACCCAGTTGTGCCTGGAAGACAATGGGTTTCAGTTTTTCACGACGATCGTCTTGTGTGTGTTTACGGTCAGTGTCGTAGAAGAACTTGGCATCGGCAAGACGCGGACGAATGACTTTCTCATTACCTGCCACAACAAGGTGAGGTTCGGCACTGTCAATATTGGCCACGGTAATAAAGTGCGGCAGGAGTTTCCCTGCACTGTTTTCCACATGGAAATATTTCTGATGGCCTTTCATGGAAGAGATCAGTGCTTCCGATGGAACGGCCAGGAAGTCATCATCAAAACGGCCACAGAGAGCGACTGGCCATTCATTGAGCGCGGTGACTTCATCCAGAAGGTCCGGATCAATCACCGAATGACCATGAATCGTGGCAGCCATCTGTTCAACCTGCTCACGGATAATGTCGCGACGGGTTGCAAAGTTGGCAATCACTTTGCCCTGCTCATGGAGAACCTGTGCATAGTCAGCCGGGTTGTTGATGGTGATTTCCCGGTTCCCGTGGAAGCGGTGACCACGGGTTGTGTTACCGGCTTTCAGGCCGAGAATTTCACCGTCAATAATCTGATCGCCCAGCAGCATCAGCAGCCAGTGAACGGGACGGACAAACTCGGTACGACTGGCACCCCAGCGCATACGTTTGGGAATGGGCAGGTTATTCAGAGACTGGGTAATAATTTCCGGCAGCAAATCTTTGCTGGCCTGACCCGGTTTGATCGAACGGTAGACCAGCCATGCACCTTTCGGTGTTTCTTCCTGTTCCAGGTCTTCAAAATTAACACCGTTAGAACGGGCAAAACCAAGGGCTGCCTTGCTTGGGTTGCCTTCGGCATCATAGGCGGCTTTGACTGCAGGCCCCTTGCGCTCAAGCTGTTGATCAGGCTGTGCGGTATCCAGACCTTTGATCAGCAGAGCCAGACGACGGGGGGCGGCAAACGACTCATAATCGGTAAATGTGATCTGGGCCTGCTCAAGACCGGAAAGGATGCCCCGGGTAAACGCGTCAGACAGGCTTTTTAATGCCTTTGGTGGCAGCTCTTCCGTGCCCAGCTCAATCAGGAAGTCTTCTTTATGTGCTTTATTCAGGGAAGTGCTCATTATTTTTCCTCCTGCGCGGTTTCTTTGGCAAGAGATGCCAGAACTTCATCACGAATGCTGTCATTCGCAAGGGGGAAACCAAGCTCACGACGCTTATCGAAGTATGCTTTGGCGACCGCCCTGGCCAGCGTTCTGACGCGCAGGATAAAACGCTGGCGTTCCGTCACCGAAATCGCGTGGCGGGCATCCAGCAGGTTAAAGGTGTGTGAAGCTTTCAGAACGTACTCATAAGCTGGCAGAGGCAGGCCGGTATCAACCAGCTTCCGGGATTCGCGTTCAAAGAAATCGAACTGTTTGAACAGCTCTTCCGTGTCAGCGTGCTCAAAGTTGAAGGTGGACATTTCAACTTCCTGCTGATGGAACACATCGCCATAAGTGACCGGACCCTGTGGACCCACCGTCCAGACCAGGTCATACACGTTATCGACATTCTGGATATACATGGCCAGGCGCTCAAGACCGTAGGTGATCTCGCCGGTAACCGGGTAACACTCAATACCGCCAACCTGCTGGAAATAGGTGAACTGGGTGACTTCCATACCGTTCATCCAGACTTCCCAGCCAAGACCCCAGGCACCCAGTGTGGGCGACTCCCAGTTATCTTCGACAAAACGAATGTCATGAACCAGTGGATCAATGCCCAGTTGCCGGAGAGATTCCAGGTACAGCTCCTGAATATTATCGGGGGATGGCTTCATCACCACCTGGAACTGGTAATAATGTTGCAGGCGGTTGGGGTTTTCACCATAACGGCCATCGGTTGGGCGACGGCTGGGCTGAACATAAGCCGAGTTCCAGTTTTCCGGGCCGATGGCTCGCAGAAAAGTGGCTGGATGGAAAGTACCCGCACCCACTTCCATATCCAGTGGTTGCATGATAACGCAGCCCTGTTGGGCCCAGAATTGTTGCAGGGCGAGGATCAGCCCCTGGAATGTATAGATATCTGGTGTGCTCTGGGAAGTCACTTTTCTACCTCTTGGAGGCTCAAATGTAAACGGGTCGTTTTTTGAACATTGAGCGTTGTGTTGCGAGCAATTATCGATGACCGGTTTATTCACCTGGCGCAGGTTTCCCTATGAGTGATCACTCGCAGGATTCGACTGTAAAAATAGAGAGGGAGTATACCGGTTTGTGCGATTAAGTTTAAGCTGTGGATAAGTTGTGAACAATGTGGGTAAACATTAAGGGTGTCTATTGGGAACTTAATAGCTCAAAAAGTTGTCCAAGCCGATTTTAAAGAAAGAGGTTTTTTAACAGTGCATGTAACGAATTCTGGTCCAGTTGGTGCGCCGTTTTCTTATCCTGCGAGGGAGCCTGAAACTAATAATAGAAAAAAGGTGGAAATAACTGCCTCTGTAAAATCAAAGCACAATCACGTACCCAGGCCCAGGAATGCATTTTTTATTTTTCGCAGCATGAGGGCAAAGGAAGTAAAGCCATTATGCCATCAAAGTGAATTCTCCAAACTGGTGGCCGAAGATTGGAAAAAAATGTCAGAGAAGGAGAAGGAGCGTTTTGTTAAGGAAGCCACATTAGAAAAGGATGAACACAAAAAAAAGTATCCTGATTACAAGTATCACCCCAGAAAGCGCAAAAAATCCAATGCTGAAAGCGAGTTAAAAGGCAAAACTGTAACAAGTCGGAAAGTAGCCCATCCCAAAAGGCAGCGTTCTGGTAATAATCCTGTTTCTGACGTACGGCAATCGGACAAGAAATCCGTGATCGCGCAAAAGGCGTCAAGCGTTGCTCATACCCGTGTTAAGCCAAACCAGGTAACGCATAAAGTATTGAGCCCTTCGGGCTTAACAGATCATAGTACCCAGACACCTGACAACAATAATGTCGCTCCCTTGCGTCAGGATTTGGTCTTCAGGGATGTTTCCTGTCAAACAGATATCAGTCTTATTTATTCAAATAAGGGAGACGATAATAAGCTCAAATCAGGCGTGGTAAGGTTTAACGAGTCTGAGATTGCTGATTTTTTGAATCCATTGGATGAATCTCAATGGCTCAGGGTTCTGGGGGGTGAGAGCCTGATGGAAGGACTATAATCCTCTGCATTCCAACCGGAAACTCTTCTTCATGGTTCTTATTGATGCTGCCTTCGGTTAGGAATTGCCCCAGAATAATTTGCACATTTCTGAGTTCAAAACTCCGTTCGTCCTGAGCCTGTCGAAGGGCGTGAACTCCGGCCTCATGTATTGTGCCTATCACCCTTCGATACTTCGACAAGCTCAGCACTCAGGATGAACGGAGATCGAGCTCAAAATGTCGAAATTATTTCGGGACAACTCCTTAACCGCTGCTTTATTTAGAATATGTTACCTTTGTTCCGGCCGCTGTAATGGCATTAATAACGCCAGAAGGTTGGAGTAAACAACACCAGAAGTGTAAAAATTTCCAGGCGTCCCAGTAGCATGGCAAACGCAAGAATCCACTTTGCGGCATCGGGCAGGCCCTGGTAACTGAACGCTGCTTCGCCGAGCGCGGGTCCGAGATTATTCAGGCAGGAAGCAATGGTTGAAAATGCCGTAGTAAAGTCTAAACCCGCTGCCAGTAAAGCCAGAAAGAGAAGAACAAACATCAAAATATAAGTGGCAAAGAACCCCCATACCGCTTCACCCACCCTTGGGCTCACGGGTTTGCCACCAATCTTGATGGTTAAGACCGCATTAGGGTGAACTAAACGACGAAGTTCTCTCATTCCCTGTTTGGCAATCAGAACAACCCTGATGACTTTCATTCCACCTGCGGTAGAGCCTGCACACCCCCCCATAAAACTGGTAAAAAACAACAGCAGGGGCAGAAACGTTGGCCAGGCAGAAAAGCTGGAGGATGAGGTGTAGCCAGTGGTTGTGGCTACGGATACCACTTCAAACAGACCATAGCGGAAGGACTTGGCAAGGGGATAAGTATCAGAAAGATAGAGCGTGGTAACGGTGATTGCGCCAACAACACCCAAAATGGCCAGAAACCACTTAACTTCCGGATCCTGAATATAGTGGGTCAATAACTTATTGCGCCAGGCGGTAAAATGCAGGGCGAAATTGATCCCGGCAATCAGCATGAAAAAGATGGCCACAGAGATAATCATGGGGGAGTTGAAGTGGCCCATGCTGGCGTCGTAAGTAGAAAAACCGCCGATGGCGATGGTGGTGAAACTGTGGCAGATCGCGTCAAACAGGTTCATCCCCGCTAACCAGTACGCCAGGGCACAGGCGGCCGTTAGAAAAAGGTAAAGAAACCAGAGTGCTTTGGCGGTCTCGGTAATTCTGGGCGTTAGTTTTGAATCTTTAACCGGTCCGGGAGTCTCTGTTCGATACAGCTGCATACCGCCGATCCCCAGCATCGGCAGAATGGCCACTGCCAGCACAATAATCCCCATGCCACCAAGCCATTGCAGCTGCTGGCGGTAAAACAGAATAGAGCGGGGCAGATGCTCAATGCCGGTCAGAATAGTGGCTCCCGTGGTTGTTAAGCCGGACATGGACTCAAACAGTGCGTCAGTGATACTGAGTGCCGGGCTTTCCATCAATAGAAATGGCAGTGAGCCCACTGCACCCAGAACAATCCAGAGCAGCGCCGTGACCAGAAACCCTTCACGAGTGCGCAACTCATCCTTGATATGCCGGAAAGGGAACCAGAGGAGAACGCCCAGCATTAGTGTCAATAGGAAGGTATAGATGAAAATGGACATTTCCTGCTCTTGATAAAGCAGTGCCACGACAATCGGAGGAAGGCTGGACGTACTGAACAAAATTAACAAAATGCCCAAAATGGGAAGAATAACCTGAAACTGCATGGTGCTCCTGCTTCATCCAGTGCAAGCACCCGGCGATATGGAAGTAAGGAATTGCCGGGCGCTCAAACAACCTGCCATGTTGTGTTCTTATAATGGCTATAAGAAATTCTAATTTTATGCTGTAGCAGGTTACTCCCAATCCATGGGAAAAATAAAGCCTGAACGACTTTTGTCAGATAAAAAAGGGGACTAAAGGATATTACACCTGGGGGGTAAATCAATCACCGACGTTACCAACAAGTCAGACCGTTCGGTATCATTGGTGGCAGCCGGGTTGCTCATCAGCGGTTCTCCACCGCTTGCTGAGGGGGCTGAGCTTCCATTATGACCTGTTGTCTGTTGTTGCCTCCTCAGGTAATCCGCTAGCAGGAGACGGTAGGAAATTTCGGGGTTGGTGATGAAAACATGTGCTGGCAGGAGAAGGTTGGCCAGGTCTGGGTTGACGATGTGAGTGACATCTTGTGCTGTTGTGGTTCCGGTCATTGCATGACCGGGTGTATCTGCTTTGACAGAAACCATTGGGCTCACTATTGCTACAGGCCGACCAGCAGTGGACCATCTTTTAATGAGGTCGGTGCTTTGCTGGTCAGTTTCGATACTGGCAGGATCAGGCGGCGTGGCCGTTCTGCTGGCGGTCAGTCTTGTGTCCAAGGTTGTTTCCTATCGATGCTATCGTATTTAGCTCCCTTAGACATCAGTTATCAGGAATAGTTTCCTGTGATGGATAACCACAAAGCAATGGTTTAAAAGAACCCAAGACCCGCTATTCTCGGACAGCCTCCTAGAGGATATTACACCTGGGTAGTAAATCAGTGATAGATTGCAAATATCCTCTTCCAGTGATAAAGCGCAAATATTCTCTTTGATAGTCTGAAAGTGAGCTATCGTCTCTCATTCGACGAGCAAAATCCTGTACTGCCTGATGGTCCTCACAATATGTTTTGAGAGACCATTCTGCAGCCCCTTTCGTTGCCTTGATTACGTTTTTTGTCTGGCTTGTTGTTGGTCCAATAACCTTTAGTATTTTCTCAAGATATTTCTCTTCTCCGGTTGCAAAGAAACCTGACCACCAAAAATCAAGCTTTTCGGGGCACACTCTGTTACTGTTAATCCATTTGGCCAGTTCAGAACTCCCTTCGATAATCTCAGAGGCCAGCGCACCACATTTAGCTGATTGAATTGGCCAGTTGTTTTTTTCAGATATCAGGGCAATTACAAAAGGAAGCTTATGCTTCAGGCATCCTTCACCCGTGTCGAGATGATCAAAATGGAGGTCTGTAAGCTTTTCAAACTGGCGAAATTTAGCTTCTGAAGGATCACGATAGAAATTTACCGACAAGTCATACAATTCACGCCTGGCCTTTTCAGTTTCATTGATGGCAGCCATATTGCTCATCAACGTTTCCAGCAAGTCAGACAGTTCAAGCTCGGGCTGTTCAGTATCATTGGTGGAAGCAGGGTTGCTCATCAGCGGTTCTCCACCGTTTGCTGAGGGGGCTGAGCTGCCATTATGACCTGTTTCCTGTTGTTGATACCTCCGGTGTGCCACTAGCACGTAACAGTAGGCCGTTTCTTGGTCGATGATGTCATCTTGTGCTGGCCGGTGAAGTAAGGCCCGGTCTGGGTTGATGGCGTGAGTGACATCTTGTGCTGTTGTGGTTACGGTAATTTCCTGAACAGGTGTATCTGCTTTGACGGAAGCTTGTGGGCTTACTGTTTCTACAGGCCGACCAGCGGCGGAGCCTCTGTTATTGAGGCCAGTGCTTTGCTGGTCAGTTCCGATACTGGCAGGATCAGGCGGCGTGGCCGTTCTGCTGGCGGTCAGTTGATTGCTTGTGTCCAAGGTTGTTACCTATCGATGCTATGGTATCTAGCTCCTCAGACATCAGTTGTCAGGAATAGTTTCCTGTGATGGATCGCCACAAAGCAATGGTTTAAAAGAACCCAAGACCAACCTGGAAGAGTTGCTCAACTTCACGGATTTTGCGCTTATTGGTCAGGAAGAGAATCACATGATCGCCGGACTCAATTCGGGTGGTATCGTGAGCAATCAGCACCTGATCATTACGAACAATCGCACCAATGGTCGCGCCCTGGGGTAACTCCACTTCCTGAATGGTTTTACCCACCACTTTGGAACTGTGTTCATCGCCATGGGCTATTGCCTCGATCGCTTCAGCAGCGCCTCTGCGCAGTGAGTGAACGTTTACTATATCGCCGCGTCTGACGTGCTTGAGCAGGCTGCCAATCGTGGCCAGTTGTGGAGAAATCGCAATATCAATTTCACCGCCCTGTACCAGGTCCACATAGGCGGGGTTATTGATCAGTGCCATGACCTTACGGGCCCCCAGGCGTTTCGCCAGCATGGAGGACATGACATTGGCTTCATCGTCATTGGTCAGCGCACAGAAGATATCGGTATCTTCGATATTTTCACTGATCAGCAGCTCTTTATCGGAGGCGTTGCCGCAGAAAACCATGGCTTTGGTGAGCGTTTCAGACAGGAACTGGCAACGTTCCATATTGTGCTCAATGATCTTGACCTTGTATTGGTCTTCCACGGCCTGGGCCAGGCGCAGGCCGATATTGCCACCACCGGCAATAATGATGCGCTTGTAGTCATCATCCAGCCGCTGCAGCTCGCCCATCACGGCCCGGATATCTTCACGGGCAGCAATAAAGAAGACTTCATCATCCACCTCGATCACGGTGTTCCCCTTGGGCATGATGGCATTGCCACGGCGGAAAATGGCGGCAACCCGGGTATCCACATTGGGCATGTGTTCACGGATATAACGAAGCTCGTGACCCACCAGCGGGCCGCCATAATAAGCCTTCATGGCCACCAGCTGGACACGACCCTCGGCAAAATCGAGAACCTGAAGGGCTCCGGGACGCTCCAGCAGTCGGTTGATGTAGTTAGTAACCACTTGCTCCGGGCTGATAAGTACATCAATCGGCAGTGCGGCATTGGCAAACAGGCTCTCATTTTTCAGGTAAGCGGCCTGACGGATACGGGCAATTTTGGACGGCGTGTGGAACAGTGTGTAGGCAATCTGGCAGGCCACCATATTCACTTCATCACTGTTGGTGACCGCCACCAGCATATCGGCTTCATCGGCCCCGGCCTGTTTCAGCACCCCGGGAAACGATGCCTTGCCCTGGATGGTTCGTATATCGATTTTATCCTGCAGCTCACGAAGTCGCGTGGTATCGGTATCGACCACGGTAATGTCATTTTCCTCACTGGCCAGGTTTTCTGCCAGTGTGCCACCCACCTGACCGGCACCGAGAATGATAATTTTCATTTAGGAATCCATCTTTACCATCAGGCTGTAAAAAAATCCGTCGCCGCTGTTCACAGAGCTGCCAGAGCCGGGAAAAAGCTGCTTGCCAAACCCGGTATCGTGACCCCATGGACCGTCAATGGACTGCAATCTGGCATCCGGAGTTTCTGACAGGAACTGCTCAATCTGCAGATGGTTTTCCTGAGGCATGATGGAACAGGTGGCGTAGACTAACGTGCCGCCGGGTTTCAACAGGGGCCAGATAGCCTTGAGGATTTTCTGTTGCAGCTGAGCCAGTGCATCAATATCTTCTGCCTTTCTCAGCAGTTTGATATCCGGGTGGCGACGAATAACGCCGGTTGCTGAGCAAGGGGCATCCAGAAGAATGTGGTCGTATGCCTTGCCCGGGAACCAGCTGTCGGGATCCGTCGCGTCACCGCACAGAACATTCGCCGTCAAACCCAGTCTTTGCAGATTTTCAGCCACTCTTTCCAGGCGGACGCTGTCGGCATCCAGTGCATCCACCGTAATATCCGGGTTCAGTTCCAGCAAGTGACAGGTCTTGCCCCCCGGCGCACAGCAGGCATCGAGAATATGATCACCGGGTTTCGCCGATATCAAGGTCGCTGCCAGCTGGGCTGATTCGTCCTGAACACTGGCAGCCCCCTCATGGAACAGTGGCAGTTTATCAACGGCACTGGGCCTGCCCAGGGTGATGGCCTGCGGGGCAATTTTGGACTGTTTCGCCGCGATACAGTCATCCAGCAGCTTTTTCAGGTATCTGGCGGGCTTGATCTTCTGTTCATTAACCCGGAGGGTCATGGGAGGAGGCTGATTGTTACCCGTAAGAATGGCTTGATAATCCTCTGGCCAGGCCCGTTTAATGGTATTGATCAGCCATTTCGGGTGTGACCAGCCGCACACCGGGCTGCGCTCTTCCAGGTCATGCAACTCTTCAACCCGGCGCTGGGCATTTCTGAGAATGCCATTGACCAGGCCCCTGGCCCAGGCCTTACCCATGGTCCGGGTTGCCTGTACCGTCTCACCAATGGCGGCATGGGGAGGAATGCGGGTAAAGAACAGTTGATACAGACCAACCAGAATCAGGTTATGAATGTCCTGCTCTTTTTCTTTCAGGGGTTTCTCGGTGAGAAACTTAAGCCAGGCATCCAGCCGGTGGTAGTAACGGAGTGTGCCATAGGAAAGCTCAGCCAATAATGGCTGGTCTTTTTTCGACAGTTTTTCCTGCAACTGCGGCAATACACTGCTCAGTGATTCGCCCAGAGTTACCCGGGTGATCGCCCGTGCTGCCAGCTGTCGAACAGAAGATTGTTTAGCCATATCAGGTAAAAAAGCGCCTAACTGAATTGTTTTCCGGTGCTGAACATCGCTTTTTTGCTGTTCAGCAGCTCCTGCACCGTCATTGCACGGCTTCCAGCCAACTGCAGCCGTTTAATGCGCAGGGTGCCTTCATGGCAGGCAATATCCAGACCATCTTTATCAGCCTTGATCAGGGTTCCCGGCGCTTCGGTTGTACCTTCTTCCAGGGCTATTGCTTCCCAGACACGGATGTTCGTGTCATCCAACGCGGTGATCGCCACAGGCCAGGGATTGAATGCCCGAATCTGCCGGTCCAGGGCCTGTGCGGATGTTTGCCAGTCCAGCCGTGCTTCTTCTTTACTCATCTTATGGGCGTAGTTTGCCAGGTTGTCATCCTGTTTTTCCGGATGAATATGGCCAGCGGTAATGTCATCAAGCGACTGAACAAGAGCAGGCTGACCCACTTCAATCAGACGGTCATGAAGGTCCGATGCGGTATCGGTTGGGTGGATGGGGCAAAAAGCTTTCAGCAACATGTCGCCGGTATCCAGTCCGGCGTCCATCTGCATAATGGTGACACCGGACTCAGTGTCACCGGCTTCAATAGCCCGCTGAATCGGCGCTGCTCCGCGCCATCTTGGCAAAATGGAGCCATGCACATTAATACAGCCCAGCTTTGGAGTGTCGAGCACCGCCTGTGGCAGAATCAACCCATAGGCAACCACCACCATCAGATCAGCATCCAGAGCGGCAAGTTCCTGCTGAGCGTCTGCATTTCTCAGGGACTTTGGCTGAAAAACGGGAATATTGTGGGCAACAGCCAGGGATTTGACCGGTGAGGGCATGAGTTTCTGACCACGCCCTGCAGGTCTGTCCGGCTGGCTATAGACGGCGATCACCTGGTGTTGGCTATCCAGAATGGCCTGAAGGTGTGCGCTGGCAAACTCAGGGGTTCCGGCAAAGATAATTCGAAGGCTTTTCATCAGTGTTTTCTTTTGCCAAGCTTTTTCCTGATACGATCCTGTTTCAGGCGGGACAGCGTGTCGATAAACAGTTTTCCTTCCAGGTGATCCAGCTCGTGCTGGACACAGACCGCCGCCAGTCCGTCATAATCCCGTGTGTACTCATTGCCATCGCGATCTAAAGCGGTGAGTCTCACTTGAGCGTAGCGGTCCAGCAGTTCATAAAATCCGGGGACTGACAGACAGCCTTCCTGAAAGTCGGACTTTTCATCGCCGATGGGCTCATAGCCGGGGTTGATAAGCACCTGGGGCTCGTTACCTTCTTCAGAAAGATCCATAACCACGATGCGCTGATGAATATCCACCTGGGTTGCCGCCAGACCCACGCCCTTGGCGTCGTACATGGTCTCCAGCATGTCATCAACGATACGTCGAATGTCGTCATTGACCTCCGCTACAGGTTTGGCAACCGTACGAAGTCTTTGGTCAGGGTATTCAAGTATTTCCAGTAGAGCCATCAGTGATCTCAGGTGAGGCAGTCGATAATGAAGTTTGTTGACCTTTCAGTATATCTGCAAATTCAGTCTGTACCTAGCCGGACTTATTCCGCCTGCCACCAGGTATTGATGATCATGGGGTAATCCGTGGTTACTGCCGGTCGCTTGATATTGCTCTGGAGAGCAAGTCTGACTTTGCCAAAGTACCAGAGTGGAATGCCGTAGTGATTCCAGAGCAGCACCCGGTCAAGGCTGTGAATAATGGTTTCCAGCTCTTTCTGGCTCTCGGCTCCTGGTATTTTCTCCAGCAGCGCATCAATCACCGGGTTTTTGATACCGGCCAGATTCTGGGTATCGGGTATATCCGCATTACTGGAGTGAAAGTACCTGAATAGCTCACTGCCCAGCGAGAGTCCCAGGGAATAGGCATTACCCATGGTATCAAAATCCAGCTTTCTCACTCGCTGTAAATAGTTGCTGATGTCGAGGACCCGGTATTTCAGCTCAATACCGATGCTGGCCAGGTTCTTTTTAAATGGCAAAACAAGCCTGTCCGCCAGATGACTGGAAGTGATCAGCTCAAACGTCAGCGGTTCTTGCTGTTGGTTGACCAGTTTGCCCCCCTTGAACTGCCACCCTGCTTCATTCAGTAGAGCCAGTGCCTGTTGCTGTTGGGCTCTGATCGAACCATCGCCCCGGGTTTTGGGGGATAAAAATGGCTGATGGAACAGGGCATCGGGCAGTTGCGTGCGAAATGGGGCTAACAGCGTCTGTTCATGGGCAGAGGGCAGACCTGAAGCGGCGTATATGGAGTTTGGAAAGTAACTGTTGGCCCGGACATAGGCGTTTTCAAACAGTGTCCGGTTGCTCCACTCGAAATCCAGCAGATAGCCAAGCGCTTTTCTTACCCGAATATCATTAAAGGGAGCCCGGCGGGTGTTGAACACAACCATTGGGCTGCCAATAATCATTTTGGTTGGAATTTCAGCCTTTATCACTTTGCCAGAGATGATATCGGGAAAGTTGTAGGCCCTGGTCCAGTTTTTGGCCATGGGTTCAAAATAGAGACTAAGCGCCCCGGATTTAAAAGCTTCAAAGGCGGTGGTCAGATCCCGATAGAAATAGAGCGTGATCTGATCGAAGTTGTATTTGCCCCGGTTTACCGGCAGATCCTTCCCCCAGTAATCCTTAACCCGGGTAAAGGTAACCGATGACCCTCCTTCCACATGGGTGATTTTGTAGGGGCCGCTGCCCAGTGGCGGCGTCAGTCTGGATTTTCCGTTAAGCCCGTCTTGCCAGTAGTGCGCAGGCAGAACCGGCAGCTCGGCAGCACAGAACAGTTGATCCCGGTTGCCAGACCTCTTGAAGTGAAAGCGAACCCGGTGTTGATCAAGAACCTCAACACGCGCAATAGGCTTAAGCTGAATCTGATATTTGACCGGGCCTTTGGCGCGCAGGTACTCAAAAGAGAACGCAACGTCCTCTGCCGTAATCGAATGGCCATCATGAAAGCGGGCGTTGGGGTGGAGGTTAAAGGTTATCCATTGGCTGTTGTCAGGGTACTCCACTGATTGGGCAATCAGGCCATAAGCAGAGCGGGCTTCATCGCCGGTCGGGCTGTAAGCGCCCGTACCCACCATCAGGGGTTCGTTCAACCCCAGAAAGCCCAAGGTAAAAAATCGCAGCGGTGAGATTTGGGAGATGTGGGTTCCGGTTTGGGAATATGGATTTAACGTATCAAAGACACCAATGGCGGCAATATTCAGTTTGCCTTTTTTCGGGGCGTGAGGATTGACGTAATCGAAGTGCCTGAAGCCTTCCGGGTATTTAAGATCGTCAAATCGTGAGAGTCCGTGTGACTTATGCAGGATGGGCGTTTCTGCTATCACCAGCAAACTGACAACAGAGGCTAACGCTGCCAGAAGCATCAGGCTTTTCTGTTTCAAAGTCGCTCCTTTATCCAAGCCACACCGGGATACTGGCTCAGGAAACTACAACAACAATTAATAGTAGCCTTATTCTTTCTGATCCAGCGCTGAGAATGCAGGGCTATTTATGTGACCTGATCTTGAGAATCAGGTACTAAAGCCGAGAACTAACAGAGAGCCGATTGCCCACAGGCTGAAGCGGTTGATACACTGATTAAACGAAGAAATCTGGTGTGGCAACATACACTCAACAGGCCCTAACTTAAACTAAAAACTATTCAAGGGATCGGGACGACAATGAGACGCTTTGCTCTGGCAGGAATCCTGCTTTGCATGTCTTCACTGGGACTGGCATTCGATAGCCCGGTAAAGGCAGACTCCCCCAGCAGGTACACCGTTGAGAAAGGCGATACCCTCTGGGATATATCCACTACGTTTCTGGACAGCCCCTGGTTATGGCCGGAAATCTGGCACGCTAACCCCCAGATAGCGAATCCCCACCTGATTTACCCTGGCGATGTGGTCAGTCTGGTTTATATCAATGGCCAGCCCAGGCTGATGATTTCCAGTCGCGGGAAGCCAGGTCGAACGATTAAATTAACACCAAAAATTCGGGTAAAGCCCGGAGAGTCAGCAATCCCGGCGATTCCTTTGAGTGCTGTGCAAAGTTATTTAAAGGGCGGTCATGTCTTTTCCAGCGAGGAGCAGCTGAATAATGCACCTTATGTGTTTGCTGCGAAAGATGGCAAATTGGCTTCAGGGGCCGGGGATAAAATATACGCACGGGGCGATTTTGCCGGGCACAACCTGCGGTTTGATGTCGTCCGCCGTGGTCAGCAGATTGTTGACCCGGTAACCGATGAAATGCTGGGGCTTATCGGTATTGATGTGGGAACCATCAACTTGAGTCGTGTCAGGGAAGGGGTTGCCTCCATGGTCGTGCAGGACAGCAGAATGGAGATGAAACCCGGTGACCGGGTGGTCAGCCAGGATGCCAGCGGACTGGTCACGACGTTTTTTCCAAGAGCGCCGGCTGCCCCTTTAGAAGGCATTGTCACCGCCAGCCTGAACAACACCAAAAAGGTTTCCAAGTTTGATACGGTGGTCATCAACAAAGGAGAACGGGAACGTCTCAGGCAGGGGGATGTCCTGGCCGTCTATCGAAAGACACAGGAAGCCCTGGACCCATTTACCAATGAACAGGTTACTCTGCCATCCGAGAGAATCGGTTTGGTGATGGTTTATCGACCTTTTGAAAAAATGAGCTATGGTATTGTGCTATCAGCTAAAGAGGATATTGAAGTTGGCTATATCCTCCGGAGCCCACAACCATAAGTAACCATTTATTCAAACAACAGCCCGAATGTTTACCGGGTGCTTCATTGGATGTGTGGCTTATTCGGACAGAGCTGTTAATAACCAGAATAAGCCACACAACTCCCGGAAAGAGAATTCAATGATATACACTGATACCGACCAGAAGGACTGGTTACAGCTGCTCCCTTGGCTAACCCTTTCCCTGATTCCGGGGCTGGGACCCATCAAATCCAGCCAGCTTATCGACAAATTTCAACATCCCAGCCAGCTTTTTTCCGCATCATTTAACCAACTGAAGGGTATTATTCCGGAGAAACTGGCCAGTTTGCTGGTCAATGCCCACAGAGACCCATCTATTCAGAAACAGTTGCACCTGACACAGACATGGCTGGAAGCCAGTCAGGCCCATGCCATTGTGACACCGGATTCCCATCTCTATCCCAAAGCGCTGAAAGAGCTGCCTGATGCACCGGTTGTGCTCTACGTCATTGGTAACAGTCAGCTAATCAGTGAGCCACAGCTGGGCGTTGTCGGTAGCCGGAGGCCGACACCCAATGGTCGCCGGGTGGCCCGGGAATTTTGTGAACACTTATCAAGAAGTGGCCTGGTGATTACCAGTGGTATGGCACTGGGTATCGATGCAGCTGCCCACCAGGGCGCACTGGGTTGTTATGGTGCGACAGTTGCCGTGTTGGGTACCGGTGTGGATCAGGTTTATCCGGCAAGGCATGAGGACCTTTATCAGTTGATTGCCAGTCAGGGGGCCATCGTCAGTGAATATCCACTGGGAACGAAACCCTTTGCCGGTAACTTTCCCCGTCGCAATCGTATTCTGTCCGGTTTATCCCTGGGAGTTCTGGTGGTTGAAGCCGCACTGGAAAGCGGCTCGTTAATCTCGGCAAGGTTGGCTGCGGAGCAGGGGCGTGAGGTTTTTGCCATACCGGGGTCGGTGCTGAACCCGTTAAGTCGAGGGTGTCATAAGCTGATCCGAGAAGGTGCGGTGCTGGTAGAAAGTCCTGATGACGTGTTAATTGAACTCGCACCACAGCTCCATGGTGTTATGAATGAATTCTCTCCATCCACTCCCAGTCGCAAAGAGACAGACCCACTGCGGCTTAAAGTTATTGAGGTGATGGGGTTTGACGTTGTCAGTGCAGATCAAATCAGCACACTGTCCGGGATTCCTTTTGCGGAGCTTTCTGTAGTGCTGACCGAAATGGAGCTTGATGGCGTAATAGAGTCCACATCCGGTGGTTTTATTCGTCTTGGCTGATTTGTGAATCAGCGGAAAGGATCGTGCTTTACATTTCCGGGTGTTGCTTCTGAACTTCTCTTGCTAGACTAGCGAACCTTACTGGTGATGCTTCGGAAACTATCAGGAGCCCGTGTGTTACGATTTCGGGCTGACTATCTGGCGAATGCTGAAGCAGTAGACGCTGTTCTCCGACAGCCGTTAACTAGCTGAGAGTTATCTCTGAGAGATGTTTCATGATGGATGTAGATCAGGCAGCCAGAATAATCAGAAACGGCGGTGTCATCGCTTACCCCACAGAAGCCGTATGGGGGTTGGGATGTGACCCCTGGAACCAGCAGGCTGTTTATCGGATTCTTGACATCAAACAGCGGCCGGTTGCAAAAGGGGTCATTCTGATTGGTGCTTCAGAGGATCAGTTTGCCCCGCTACTTAATCCCCTCTCTTGTGAAGAAAGAGCCCGGCTGAAGTCTACCTGGCCAGGTCCTTATACCTGGCTTATTCCAGACCCTGCTGGCTGGGCACCCGACTGGGTCAGAGGGCAGTTTGATACGGTTGCTGTTCGTATCACTGCGCATCCACTGGTGAAAACACTGTGTGAAGCAACAGGGCACCCGATAGTGTCTACGTCAGCAAACCTTGCCGGTAAGGACCCGCTGTTAACGTTTTCAGGTGTAGAGGAAGTGTTTGGCTCACTGCTGGATGGCATTGTTCCCGGCGAAACCGGAGAACAGAAAACACCCTCAAAGATTCAGGACCTGCGTTCGGGGCAGCTGGTAAGGGCTGGCTAATATTACTAAAACTCAGGAATTGTCCCGGAATGTCAGAACCGTCTGTAGATCTCGTAAAGCAATACCTCCTGGATTTGCAGAATCGCATCTGCACCGCGATTGAAGCAGAAGAAACCAGAGGCTCCTTCAGGGAAGACCAGTGGGACTACCTTGGCTCCGGCAACAAGGGGGATGGTGGCGGTAAAGCCAGAGTGCTTGAAGGGGGCACGGTGTTTGAAAAAGCCGGTGTGAATTTTTCCCATGTAACCGGGGATCAGCTCCCTGCCAGCGCCACGGCCCATCGACCCCACATGGCTGGCAGAAGTTTTCAGGCCATGGGGGTTTCCCTGGTGATCCATCCGGATAACCCATTTGTGCCAACATCCCATGCCAATGTCCGGATGCTGATCGCCCATAAAGAAGGAGAAGCGCCGATCTGGTGGTTTGGTGGCGGCTATGACCTGACGCCTTACTACGGCTTTGAAGAAGATTGTCAGCACTGGCATCAGGTGGCCAAACAGGCCTGTGATCCTTTTGGTGATGATGTCTACCCCCGCTATAAAAAGTGGTGTGATGAATACTTCTTCCTTAAACACCGCAATGAACCCCGGGGGATTGGCGGACTGTTCTACGATGACCTGAATGAGTGGCCATTTGAGCGCAGTTTTGAATTTATGCAGTCGGTTGGCGACAGCTTTATTGATGCCTATCTGCCCATCGTACAGCGCCGTAAATCCCTGCCTTACTCTGAGCCGCACAAGCGTTTTCAGGAGTACCGCCGTGGCCGTTATGTAGAATTCAACCTGGTATACGACAGGGGTACTTTGTTTGGGCTGCAGTCCGGTGGGCGTACAGAGTCTATCCTTATGTCATTGCCGCCTCATGTACGCTGGGATTACAACTGGAGTCCAGAGCCTGGCAGTGAAGAGGCACGACTGTATGACGAATTTTTAAAACCAAGAGAATGGGCATAAATCAAGAGGGTCTGAATCATGGCTGGGCCAGTAGACACGTATGCAGTAATGGGGAACCCTATTGCCCACAGCAAATCACCGGTCATTCACACACTGTTTGCTGATCAGACTGACCAAAGTCTGCGTTACACCGCCCTGTTGGTTGACGTTGGCGGCTTTAAAAAAGCGATTGATGAATTCTTTGAAAACGGTGATCTGGGGTTAAGTATCACCTTACCCTTTAAGGAAGAGGCGTGGCAGTTAGCGCAGAAGAAAACGTCACGAGCAGAAAAAGCTGGGGCGGTAAACACCTTGTGGCAGGAACATGGCCAGCTGCATGGGGACAACACCGATGGGCTTGGCCTGGTGGCAGATCTCCAGGCAAATAACGGTGTAACCATTAAAGGCGCTCGGGTACTTATTCTGGGGGCCGGTGGTGCCGTGAGAGGGGGGCTTGAGCCCCTGCTGGCCGAGCAACCTGTTGAGGTTGTGATTGCCAATCGAACCCGTAGCAAGGCTGATACGCTGGTTGAACTCTTTACGGATAAAGCCATTTCTGCCTGTGGATTCGACGATATAGAGGGCCGTTTTGACCTGGTGATCAATGGCACCGCTGCCAGCCTGCAGGGAGAGATACCGCCCATACCCGGCCATATTATTGATCAGAACACCTGCTGTTATGACATGATGTACGGTGCCGACGAAACCGTTTTCAATCGCTGGTGTCGTGAGCAGGGGGCAGGTAAAACCATTGACGGGCTTGGTATGCTGGTTGAACAGGCGGCCGAGCAGTTTGCCATTTGGCGTGGTGTCCGTCCTGATACCCGTCAGGTACTTGACCTGTTGCGGAATGAAATGGCCTGACAGGTTCTATACTCCTGAACATGATTCTTTATATTGCCTGTTCTGCTATATGGGATGATTTTCAGGTATTGGATACGTTATGGATAAAGCGCTACCAGTCACAGTGATGCCAGCCAATGTGATCGCCAAAGACCTCTTGCCGGGTGACCTGCTTTTTCAACTGCGCTCAGGTGGTGAAGCCGAATGGGTTATCAGCCGACTCTTTGCGGGTCGGGATGGTGCAGCCATTAATCATGTCGCACTCTACGACGGTGATGGTATGGTTATAGAAGCTGTAATGCCCCGGGTGCAGAAAACCGCTTTGGATGACTTTGTCAGCAGCTCAGTTTTAGACAACCATGGCCGACCGTGTGTCCTAGTCTGTCGGCTGGCATCGAGTTTCTCGGCACTGGTACCGGATGCCCTGGCGTTTGCAGAGCAGCAGCTTTCGGTACCCTATGATCCACACTACCGTCAGAATCAGGAAGAGCACCAGAAAAGCTGGTATTGCAGTGAATTAATTGTCCATGCGTTTCGCCATGCCAATAAAGGCATTTTCCTGTTTGAAGAAACACCCATGAGTTTCCGGGATATGGCAACCGGAGAGCTGATGCCGTTCTGGATTGACCATTATCAAGCCATTGGCCAGAAGATCCCGGAAGGGCTTCCCGGCTCACATCCGGCGCTGCTCTCCTGCTCCGACAAGCTAATGTCCATTAATAGTCTTGGATCACTTCCAGCAAAAAGTTGTCAGGATTTATGCAGCCTGGAGCCTGGGTCAACTCTGGCCTGAACCGTTTTCTGATCAGATCGGCACCAGTTTTAATCTAACCTTATTTTATTTCCTGCCTGATAGACTCCTGTCTTAATTTAATCAGTCAGCGGGTAATCTGTGGCAACCACACAATCCCCCTTATTACTGCTGTTGAAACTTTTCTAAAAAGTGAATGTCTGCGCGCAGAGAGAAAATAATTTTCAGTTTGTGAATGAGGTAGTTCCATGGCACCCGAATTTCCCGCTTTGGCTATTCCTGGCTTTGAGGCTGTCATGCAGGATCTGATGGCTGTGGCTCATGATGTTATGAATCGTGATCCAGATGATGATGACATAATCGATATGCTTCCTGCCGTGCCGCAACATGTTGTCCCCTATATTCCTTCCGCCAGACACCAAAATGCTGCACCCAAAAAACTGGAGGAGTTCAGCATTACCTTGCCTGACGTGCCTGATGATTCTCCCCCTCAGGCTTGTGTTCAGGAGCAAAATGAAAAGCCAGCAGGGGCAGAGGCCCCTGAGAGTTCAACAGAATGTAATCCGCCGGATGAGCTTGCTGCACGACGGAAGAAAAAAACACAGCTGACCGACGCTATTCTCGAATTACGACTTGAGTGTTCGAAAATGGAGCGTACATGGGCAACCTGTGTCCCCCGGGTGGATATCGATTCAAAAGAGGCCCAGGATGTGGTTTGCTACGCCACGGCCATGCGCTGCGGTGCATTGAAAAGGTCACTTGTTGGATACTATGCGGCACAACTGGGAAAACAGGTGGAGATTGTTAATGTACAGGCGGAGGTTGTTAATGCACAGGTGGCAAAGGATCATGGCAGACATGCTAATGGTCAGCAGCCTGTGGCTCAACCTGCAACGAGATTACCCAATAACGTCAGTATTTGCGTGGAAGCAATGAAGGCATTGGAGTTAGCGAAAAATGTAACCGCTGTTTATGATCCGGACAAAGAGCCACTTGAGAGAGATGCCAGGCTGGCAGAAACCATCAAAACCTATGAAGCCTATCAAAAAGTAAAAGGACAGTTGGCCGGCTTACAGGCATCCCTGCAGGCGATGAATGAATGATTGCGTCGATTTTATCAAAGTTATGAAATAGACTGATCAGTTATCTATTCTCATCAGTAGAGCCAGACGGCATCCAGATAGCTTATCGTTACTGCAAGGCTTACCACCCGCTGGCTGAAGGAATCCATGAACGCTTCCCAATCATCATTAACCGACCACTCCCTGGCTCAGACCTTACAGAACGACATTGGCCGGGGTGCCAAATCACTCAATCTTGATTTGTCCCCGGTTCAGGCGGATTTGCTGACCCGCTATGTTCTGCTGCTGAACAAGTGGAATAAAGCCTACAATCTTACCGCCATTCGTGATCCCAGAGAGATGGTCTTCAGGCATATTGTGGATAGTCTGAGTATTGTTCCCCATATTTCCGGTGAGGCGATTCTGGATGTAGGCTCAGGCCCCGGGCTGCCTGGCGTGGTGCTGGCGATTATGTACCCCGATAAACAATTCACGACACTGGACAGCAATGGCAAGAAGACCCGCTTCATGCTTCAGGCAAAACTGGACCTTCAGCTCAATAACCTGGCAGTTGCTAATTCCCGCGTAGAGTCTTTTCAGGTGGATGTGCCTTTTGACGCCATTACTTCACGGGCATTCAGCTCATTGGTTAATATGGTAGATGGTACAAAACACTTATTATCGCCTTCAGGTGTTTATCTGGCCATGAAAGGGCTATATCCTGAAGAAGAATTGAAGGAATTGATGGATCGTCACGAAATTGAGCTGGTTGGCTGTGAGCCTTTAAAGGTACCGGGTACAGACGGCGATCGTCATCTTGTCATTTTGCGTAACAGGCATTGAATGGTATTAAACGGCTGTGGCTAAAATTCTGGCGGTAACCAATCAGAAGGGGGGGGTTGGCAAAACCACTTCCTGCGTTAACCTATCGGCTTCCCTGGCGGCCAGTAAGCAGCGGGTACTGCTTATTGATGTTGACCCCCAGGGGAATGCCACCATGGGCAGCGGAATCGACAAACATGCTCAGCAATGGTCCGTTTACCATGTACTGACCGGGCGCTGTGATATCGAACAGGCAATCCTGCCATCCCGGGATGGCGGTTATGATGTTCTGGGGGCAAACGCCGACCTGACGGCAGCAGAGGTTGAGTTGATGGAGATGGACCGCAAGGAATCCAGACTCCATGAGGCGCTTGCCAGGGTTGAAGATCAGTACGACTTTATCATGATCGACTGCCCTCCCTCTCTGAACATGCTGACCATCAATGCCATGGTGGCTGCCCGTGGGGTGATTATTCCGATGCAGTGCGAATACTATGCACTGGAAGGTCTGACTGCCCTGATGGAAACCATTGCGGGCCTGAGGGAAACCATCAATCCCGACTTGCACATCGAAGGTTTGCTGCGCACCATGTATGACCCGAGGATGACGCTGACCACAGAAGTATCGAGACAGCTCATCAACCATTTTGGTGATCAGGTCTATCGAACCGTGATTCCCCGTAATGTTCGACTTGCCGAGGCACCGAGTCATGGTAAGCCGGTACTGGCCTATGACCGGAACTCCCGTGGTGCGGTGGCTTATCTGGCCCTGGCCGGCGAGCTGGTACGCAAGCATGACATCAAGGGGCTTAACGGCAAGTCGACAAGGAAAACAGGAACTCACTGACCCATGGCGAAACAACGTCTCGGTACTAACTTGAATGCACTGCTGGGAAGCGCCAGGCTACCGGCATCCCTGTCCAATGATCTTGCCGGGCCATCACCGGTCAAAGAGTCACTGGATGGGACAATGAAAGACCTGCCCGTTGAGTTTCTGGTGCGTGGCAAGTACCAGCCCCGCCGAGACATGCACCCTGATGCCCTGGAAGAGCTGGCTGAAAGTATTAAAGAACAGGGCATCATGCAGCCTATCGTGGTTCGTCCGGCCGGGCAGAATCGCTATGAAATCATTGCCGGTGAGCGTCGCTGGCGTGCAGCACAGCTGGCAGGCCTTGCGGACGTTCCTGCCCTGATTCGTGATGTTCCCGATGAAGCTGCCATTGCCATGGCACTGATCGAAAACATCCAGCGGGAAGACCTGAACCCAATTGAAGAAGCGATTGCACTTTCCAGACTGCAAAAAGAGTTCGAACTGACCCAGCAGGAAGTGGCCCAGGCCGTCGGTAAGTCCAGGGCTGCCGTTGCTAATATCTTGCGACTGATGGCCCTGAACCCTGAAGTAAAGAAAATGCTGGAATATGGCGACCTGGAAATGGGCCATGCCAGAGCGTTGCTTTCCCTGGGCGAACTGGATCAGTTAGAAGTAGCCCGAACTGTTACCGCAAAAGGATTGTCTGTGCGTCAGACGGAAGCACTGGTTCGCCGAATCCAGCAGGAAAAGGAAAAAGGCGGAAAAACCGTTAAGCGGCTTGACCCTAATATAAAGCAGCTTGAAGATGAGCTGTCTGAAAAGGTAGGGGCCAGGGTCGCCATTCAGTGCAGTGCCAAAGGAAAAGGCAAGCTGGTCATTTCCTACAATTCACTGGATGAGCTGGATGGCGTGTTGGCCCATATCCAGTAAATACCGCTTTTTTATCTCCTCTGCGCTCTTTCCCGGGGCGCATCCCAAGCATAATACTTGATTATCTCCCAGCTTATACCAGACTGGCTATCTGGTTATCTTCAATGATCGACCTGCGCTTTTTCAAATGGATTACTGTTGATTGAAATTCACAAAAAACGCACTTTGGAAGATTTATTATGAATACCGTCTCTCCTGAGGATCTTACGCCCTTCAAATCGGTTCTTCCCTTTCCCGTTGTGGTTTGCGACCACCTGTCAATGCAGTCTGGCAATGCAGGGGAATTCAATGGTCAGTCGGTCGTGTGCCAAAACCCCACAACACAATTGATCCGCTCCCCACTATGCCAGTGCGATATGCTGTTTCGCGACAATGCCGACATTCAGGAATTAGATACGCTGTTACAGAACAGGGTCATTGATATTTACGCCAAACAAGTCCGCGATATATGCCAAACATCTGTATATGGGCCCCATGATACGGTGTACTGGTATTCGCCACTGTCCGTGCATGACCCAAATATTCTGAAGAAACTGCAATGGTATTTGAGTCAGGATGGGGTTGATATCAATCAGCCCATTGACTTTGCAGGGGAAACCCTGGTGCACCAGTTTTGTAAAGCGAGCTGTATCCTTCGGAGGAATAGTCTGAATCGGCCTCGGTACCCGGTTCATCCAGATACCGTAGTTACCTGGCTTTTGAGTCATGGGGCTTCGCTGACGACGGATCGATTGGGCAATACGCCATTACACACTGCCTGCTCCTCTGGTGCTACCCGGGAGCTTATGGCCATATTGCTGAAGAAAGTCAGGGAAAATCCCGAAATCCTTGATGCATTGAACAACAACGACGAAACAGCCCTGTCTGATGCGTTGAGCTCAACTTCCTGGAATGCTATGGCCGTGCTTTTATTGCGGGCAGGAGCCAGTACCGGTGACGTCGACAATTGTGCCCAATACATTCCGATGACGACAATGATCAAAGATCGCAGGCTTGATAGCGAAAAACTGGGGTTGCTTGCCATTCATGGATTAGATATCAGTAAATTTACCAGTGAAGCATCGCTTTTTGTCCGTAAAATGACTATCAAATCCTTCCGTCGTGATATCGAAGTACTTCTCTACTGGATAAAAGAAGGGTTGGCCCTGAATGGTGTTGATGGTGACGGCCAGTCATTGCTTGGGGTGTGTTTCAGTACCTTCGAAGAATATGAAGATAGCGAAGAAGAAGATGAAGAAGATAGCGGGTTTAGCCTGAAGCTGGAATTGTGCAGTTACGTCCTGAAAGTTGCCTACAAATACCATTTTCCAGAAAACATTGACGCTCTGAAAGGCGTTATTTCGGACACATTGGTGGAAACCCGGGCAGAGGATATCGGTAGACTGCTAAAAGGCTATCCGGATGTTTTCTATCTTATTGATGATACGGTCGAAATGATTGCCAGCTATTTGAGTGAACACAATAGAGTGAAGCTTGGCGACTTGCTGGCACAAGCCAGGGCTGAGCACCCCGCAGGGATGAGTCTTCGGCCTTTCATCTACCTGCCCTGTGAGCGTGTTATGCAATCGTGCACCGATGCTTTCATGAAACGTATGGAAACTATGTTCTTCGCACCAACCAGTGATTTTATCAGGGTAAGGTTGGAGCCTGACAGACGTCGTTTTGCAAGAACTGATAGTGACGAGGGGATAGACTCTGATATTGAAGACAGTGATGAGGATGAAGATGAAGATTCTCAAGACAATCTCTCAATTAACTATTCAGATATTCGATTGTACGACTGGCTTTTAGAACATCGGCTTAGATCATTGCGGCAACTGCTGCTGTCACACAAAGAACTTCATAAAACGATCTGCAAACATCAACAGGAGCTGGCTTGCGAGTTATCGGTTGAAAATGAACAGCTGCTTAAGAGATTACTTGGTGAAACGGGTTCAGTGGATGAGCCCGGATGATAAATACGCATTATGAACCTCTGGTGGTGTTCCTGATTGCATAATGGCAACGAGTGTTACAGAACCCTTCTGAGCAACAATGGGAGCTTTCTAATATCTCTCTGACTGTTCATTCAATCCTTCATTAATCGTCAGAGTGTCAATTCTGACTGGTATCTACAACAATCTTTATAAACATGGTGTCATCTTTAACGTATCCATGTTCCAGCCTGGAGAGTGCCAGGAGCTGAGGGTTGCCACAGGGAATGTTACTTGGCTTTATTGGTCGTTGAAAAGATGAGGAATTCGGGTCGGGGGAGAAAGCGTCAAACTTGTCATCTACACCATACTGATCGAGGATCATAAAAGTAATTTTGTGTTGAAACGGCCAACGCTGAATAGCATCATAGTCACCTTTCATTAAAGCCAGAAACAAGCTGATATGAGTGCCTTTTCCTGATCCCTCACCATTCAGGTAGACCCTTGCTCGCATTTTATACCCGAATTCGCTGGTACAGAATGGCTGTGAATAGATGGACTCCCGGTTGCGATTGATAGCCTCCATCCGTTTGGCTGCAAATCCATCAATCTTCCATACCAGGGTACCGTTCCAGGATGCTGTTTTGTCCTGTAAGGCATTGACTTTAAGGGTTCCAGCCACCTGAGGCAAAGTAGCGGGATCAACATCCCTGAGTTGACTCATCAATTGAAGTGCATTGGTAATGTCGTTTTTGATATCAGCAATAGCGAGACGATTTTCTTCAGTCTGAGATTCTATATTATTGTAGAGTTGCTTAAAGTCAGGCGGTAACGAGGTACTGGGAGACGTTCTCAGCGCCTGAAGTTTTGCGTTAAATTCCCGGGTAATTTGTTGCATTTGCTGTTTCATTAATTCCATATCTTTATCCAGTGATGCCATCCTGTTTTGGATAGATGGTTGTGGCTTTGTGAGTAGCCATTCCAGCTTTTTTATCTCATCAACAAGCTGATCTATCCTTCGGGCATCCTCTGAACGATCGTGTTGAAGCATTCTTATCCTGTCTTTCAGGGGAATATTTTTACATTTGTCGAGATGACCCTTGATATCGTTATAAGACCCGCGCCATGTACAACCAGTGTTTCCATAGGTGGTGTTTGAAGGGCATTGACTTTGATAAACAAATTTTATTTCCCGGGTTGAATTGGTGTCCGGAAAAAGGGAGTCTTTATCTATAGGGCAACGGTAGTCAGATAAATCACCCGGGGGGAAGTTTGGTTGTTTATACTGCTCATGGTGTACGCAATGACGACACAGCAAATGCCCTTGATAGCATTGGACTATGTCTCCGAGGATGTGATCCCTGCTACAACGTTCTACATTTAGGTACGATGGGGGCAGCTCAGTGATCATCCTGACACCACGGTGGAAAAAAGTGTTGATGAGATCTGGAGGAAGCCCAGAGGAATTATTTGTCGCTGGATTGTCAGGGAGGGCTCTACCAGAAAGCATCGCAGTAAATGACGGAAATGGCTGGGCGGCTTGCATTTGAATTTCCTGTTATCACGTTCAAGCCCCTTGGATCATGAAACAGGATGAAAAGTTTCAGGCAGTAATGTTTTTGTCGTGAAAAATTCCTGAGTCCGGCGCAGCCAATCAAACGGGCGGTGTGTTCATAGACTGGCTCATAAATACTACCTAATATTTTATCAAATCGGTTGTTCTAGGTGATTGTACGTAAAACGACTGTCGCTTATTGATTAAAGTCAAAATTTCTCTATCATGCACCTCTCTTCCACGGACTGACCCAAACGGTCATCCACGGATCAGCAGAATGAATCATCATCGCTGACCGGGAAGTGCGGTTTGAAAATGGGTTGTTTGGATTGAATGAAAAACAATCGGTTGACAAATCAAACTGGTGCGGTAAGATGCGCCTCCGCTGACAGGGCTTGAGAGCAACGTCAGTGAGTTGGAAAGCTTCTTTCTTCTTCTGAAAAATGATCGCTTGACAACGAAAGCCGCCGCGGTAAGATAGGCGGCCTTGCTGATCGGCACTGACTGCTGAATCAGCGATTAAATCATCAGGATTTAATCAGTTCTTTAACAAGATATCAGACAATTCGTGTGGGCGCTTGTGCGATTGCATCGGTAACAAAGCTTCGGCTTTGAACACTTTAAGATGCTTAATTGATCAAGCGAACATACCTGTAAATTCATGTACGTTTAATTGTGACATTGAGCCGTTGTTTTGTTCTCCGGAATAAAATGACAAAACGATTTAAACTGAAGAGTTTGATCATGGCTCAGATTGAACGCTGGCGGCAGGCCTAACACATGCAAGTCGAGCGGTAGCGGGAAGAGCTTGCT
>NZ_JBLYZG010000019.1:0-83287 GCF_049310245.1 Endozoicomonas sp. ALB115
TCACGATCAGCCAGAATCCATGTTCACGCCTGGCCAGAATTCGTGTTCACGCTTTGCCAGAATGAGCGTTCACGATTAGCCAGAATATGCAGGGCATACGCATCTTCATCAAGTGTGAAGAGGATGATGGTCAGATTCGGGTCATTGCCCACTGAATATCCTCGCTGGTCCGTTCCGCCAGCAGCGTCATGTGCGCGGCAAAATCCGGATGCTCAGGGTCCGTTACCGAGTCGGGACGGAACGTCGTGATCACCCGGCCTTTCCAACCACTGTCGTTAATACGCAGGTGACTCTCCAGCGTGTCCACTGCAGTTTCGGTGGTGGCCAGAACGTCAATATTGAATCGTTCATAGAGACTGCGTGGCAGGAAGGCGTCGGTTTTCAGCTGTGCATCGATGTGTTCGTAAATTGACCGGGCGTTTTTACTGTTCAGTGGCTGATCAACACCCAGCACTGTTTGGCTTCTGATTACCGTTATGTACAACAGAATCTCCTTCGGGGGATTCTGCCATTGATTAACAGAGAAACCGTGATGTTTATTGCCCAGCTTGTTGGTGGCTTTGCCTTCCTGATCGGCATCATGGCCTTTTGGCAAAAAGATGATGTGAAATTCCGCTATCAAATGACTGCCTTCAGCCTGGTGATGGCACTGCACTTTGTTCTGATGGGGGCAACCGTTGCGGCAATAGGTGCGGTTATTAATAGCCTGCGCAGTTATGCATCGGTAAAAAGTCAGTCAAAAATTCTGATGGCCATGTTCATTGTTTTGCTGATCGGCCTGACACTGCCCAATGTCGAGCAGTGATATGAAGTTCCGACCATTATCGGTTCGGTTGTTGCCACCTGGGCCCTGTTTTCCACCCGTGGCATTCCATTACAATCACTGATCCTTTTGAACTCCTGCTGCTGGCTGGTGCACAACCTGTTGACCGGGTCTGTTGGTGGCAGTCTGATTGAGGCAACGTTTGTGGTTACTAATAGCATTACCATTTATAAGCTTTATAAGGCAGCTGTTGTATCAGTACCGGTAATTCAGGAAGTTAAGCTATAGGGAACTCGGCTTTCCTCGTTCCCACACTCCGTGGCTAATGCATACCTGCACCAAGCGGTTTTTCACTTCCCATGAAAATGCAAAAGTTTGGGTATACTCCCACGAGGGACCGTGGGAGTGAGGTCAGAATGCTTAAATATCCCACTTCACGCTGACAGAGAAGTTACGGCCTGGCTGAGTGTAGCGGTTAAGTTCAGGATCGCCAAAACTACGACCACGGACATCTTCCAGTAACCAGTACTTTTTATCAGTGATGTTAAACAACCCGGCTCTTAACGTAACATCCTCCACAGGACTGTAATAAGCCGTTAGATCTACAAGCCCATAACCTGCCGGATTAAACTGGGTTTTACCTGTTGGCACTTCGGAGTCACTGACATCAGAGTCACTTTTACCTTTAACCAACGTCCAGGCAAGCTCACCACCGTAGTTTCCGGAAAGGTCATCATAGCCAAGACCGATCACAGCAGTTATGGGCGCAACACTGTTCAGCTTTTGATTATTTTCTTTATCTTCACCATCAGCATACGCAAGAGACCCTCGTAGTGCTGTTCCCATAGGGGCACCGATTGTTTCGTCAAGCCATAATTGACCCCTGAGTTCAACACCTTGAATTTCCGCTTTACCAATATTCTGTGCTTGAGTGATTCCTCCGGTGTATGTTGGGTCACTCATATCAGTGAATGTATCAATGAAGTTTGAGTAGCGATTATAAAAAGCTACAACTTCAAAACTACCTCTATGATCATCACCTCTTAAACCAAACTCAACAGACTGGCTCTCCTCTGGCTTCAGATCCGGGTTTGAGATGGTTTTATAGGGTTTACCATCAAAGCCTATACCCTTATGGGTATAGTACATATCGTATAAATCGGGCGCTTTAAACCCTTGGCTATACTGACCAAAAACGGAAAGCTCATCGCTCAAGTTATAAACAGCACCAAGTCGGCTAGTCAGCTTATTCCCTGTACTTTTTTCCAGCTTATCCCCTCCTGGAGAATACTTATAGCTGTCAAATCGCACCCCGGGGGTTAACACCAATCGGTCAGTTAAAGTAATTTCATCCTGAACAAAAAGGCCATATGTCAGCTTATCAACACTTGGAATGTACGTTTTGTCAGCAGGATCTTTCCCGGTCTCGTAACTGATATTTCTGTTTTCTGTTTTTACATCATTGACATCAAAACCATAAACAAAGCTATGTTCGGTATTACCTAACTGAACCTGTTTATCAAACTGAGTCGCCAGCTGAATGCTTTTTTCTCCATAGAAGTAAACATTCTTACGGTCATTGTATCTACTTGTGGCCGGGATCCAGGTCGTCTGGTCCATCTTTGAATCTTGCCAGTCCAGCTGGGTTCTCAGACTATCAAAAGCAGTGAGACCTGCCTCCCATTCATGAAAGGCACCAATGCGCTTACGGCTGGCAATATCTTCGCCTGTTGTACCACCTGGCAGCAGTTTTTCTCCTGACTTCAGCTTAACCTTAGTCTTAGCGTCCAGGTATTCACCAGTCAGACCAACTCGATGATCATCGTTCACCTGATACTGTAATTTACCCAGAAAGTTATTGCTGCCAGTATCCAGAGGATCAGCAGCGCCTCTTGCATTACCTTCAATATCTGCACCACTATGAGTTTCCAGTTCTTCAACATCTCTTCGGGTATAGATCAGCATACTTTCAAGATCACCTGTACGATTTGCCAGGGTGAAAGTTTCTGCAAAGCCATGATCTGCACTGGTGTAACTACCCTTTACCGAAGCAGTAGTATCATCACCATCAGACTTCAGGTAATCAGAGGGATCTTTTGTCTGATAAGCAACAATACCCCCAATAGCATCACTTCCATAAAGGCTTGATGCAGGCCCTTTAACAACTTCCACAGCTTTAATGGCATCAATATCAATAAAGTTTCTTTGTGAACGCTGGTAAGTAAAACCAGAGTCAAACTGCTGCGGCTGGTCTATGCCATCCACCATAATTTTAACCCGGTTGCCTTCCATACCCCGGATATTAAAACCTTCAGACCCGGTACGACCATCGGAACCAACACTGATGCCCGGCTCGTAACGAACCAAGTCTCTGATATCGGTAGCCAGCTGTTTTTCCAGCTGTTCTTCGTCCATAACTACGATCGTTCCAGCAATATCTTTCAACTGCTTCTCAGAACGTGCAGCGGTTACCGTAACCTGATTCATCAGAGTCGGCTGATATTTTTTATCGGTGCTTTCTGTGGCAGTTTCAGCCAGAACAGGCGAGGTTTGCACAAGAGAAACGGTGGCCGCCATCACAGCCAGCGCCAGCGTATTTTTTGAAAATTTCATGAATTTCAATCTGTACCAGTGTGGGCTTTAACAGCCACCAGTTGCCTTTTGACAGTCGCCAATGACCGCCTGCTTCTTCTGATTCTCATGCTGAAAAAAATACGCAATGAGAATAAACAACGGCGGGATAATAATTATAAAAAATATCTAATGCAAATCATTATCATTAAGCTTTATATGAGAACAGACGACTACGGTTGTATTTCACGCAGAGCGAGGCTATATGGGTATTAGCGCTCTCCTGCACTAGGAGGCTGTCCGAGAATAGCGCCCGTAGCGAGGATGGCAGAAAATTGAGGATAAAAATTCCGTTTTGTGAGGTGAATAGCGGGGCTATTTGCCGAACAAAACGGAATTTTTAGACCAATTTGCTGCCACCGCAGTAGGGCAGTCTATTCTCGGACAGCCTCCTAGTCTTTGGGAACATCATGACACCGTTGATTCTGATAGGGTGATGTTTTGAATTTTTTGAAATCATCAACAACCATCTGATGGGTAACCTCGCCCAGGCTCTTTCCCTCATCTTTCAGGCGCTGCTTGATTCGCTCCCAGCGATCAGGGGTCAGTGAGCCAATGATGTCACCGGTTATGTTATTTACTAACTGATACCGGTCTTCATAAATATGGAGGCGGACCCTTTCAGTGCCCCGGTTAACCACCAGATTGTTACGGTCAGTTTGTTGCCACTCATTTCTTTGCAGGGTTTGCCGCTGGGCTTTGGTCAATGTTTGTTTCCCTTGCAGTGCCAGCACCAGCTGGAAATCCTCCTCTGCCATGTCCAGAATCGCATCTTCATCAATGGTGACTTCAGGGTGATCCTGTTTCAGTTTTGCCACCAGTGCCCGGCGCTCCTGATCCTGGGGGGAGGGGGTTGTGGCGCTCAGGCGCTTGCCTTTTCTGATGGTCTGTTGCATTTCAGCAAGCTGCGCGGGATACAAATGGCTTGAGTCACTCAGGCGGTCGTAACGGGAAATTGCTTCGAAACTTTCAGTGATTCTTTCCACTTTTCCCGTGATGATCATGATGTTTTGCCGTGTCTTTTGCTGATCCGCAGCACTGATATCGGGCATTTTCAAAATGAATTGCAGGCTTACCAGTTGTTCTCTCAGTGCGTCAAAGTAACCGTACAGATGGTCGTCGTCGCCCCCCTGTAACTGATTGGGCATCACCGGCTTGTTGGCATTGATCAAACCCCGCAAAAAGTTGGCGCGATCATTGACGTCCTTTGCGGTTCTTGCCTTGTGCAGTTGTTGCAAGAGGATATTGCACTCGTCGTGATAGCCCTTGATCAAAAAGTGTTTTATCTCTTCGAGATGGACACTTATCTGATTTTTCAGCTGATCAAACGTCTGTGGGCTTGTTGAAGCTTCGTTGCACAGAGCACTGCGCACTGCTGCTTGCCACAGCGCAAACTGCTTTATCAATTCCGGTCCGTAACGTTTCTGATAGGCGCTTTTAATGGCGTTTATTTGGGCATTGATGTGTTCCTGCCTTGCTTCCAGCTGAGCACCTGTACTGGAGTCCTTATCGACTTTAGTCAGCTGGTCAGCCACTTGCTCTAACTCTAAAGCCCGCTTTTTAACCTTGTTGAGCAGGAAGATTTTCCCTGTTGGCAGTTCTGCTGCTCTGCTGCCACCTACTGCACCCTCCACGGGCAAGGAATGTTCATCTCTGGCAGATGGAGGACTCAGTACAGAGCCTGGCGCAGACGCATCCCCAAGCCTTAGAACGGGAGGCCGGAGTACGAGTGTCGGGTTCCTCTGTGGCTCTATCGTGATGGTTCTACTGCCAGAAGATCCCCCGCGCTGGTGGAAGTGGAAAAGTGTGGCATTCACTGGTGCGGGGACGAAGTGATCCCAATGGGTGAATGAGGACAGGTCACATTGATGCTGGTGGGTTTTGGTCTGGCAATAGCCGGAGCCGGGCACGTCAGCCAGGCAGCATTGCCTGAAGAAGGCGGTCACTTCCTTTCGAATCTCCGCCAGGCGGGCCGAAGGGGCAGTAGAATCTGAAACGCCAACGCTGAATTTGGAAACCAAAGGCAGGTTCATATCTAGCATACAGATACTTCCATTATTAACTGTTGAGATACAAGCCCATACGCTGGTTCAGTTCCTGTTTATGGCTTGAGATGGATCTTTCCTGTTAGATACCCGGTTGGAAAAATAGTTCCCGAGTACTAGGATTTATTACACTCATTTTTACCCAGTATCGGCCCCAGGCGGCGGGATAAGCCATGACGGTTCTTCGCAAACAGTTCGTAGCCAAAATCAGCAATACAGGCGACGCCCGGCCAGCGTAAAGGGGCAACCAGGCACCCCATACCTACAGCTTCCCAGGCCGCCAGAGTTGCATCCACCCCCTTGACTACACGGCCATCAGCCAGCTTCGCGTGAATAACCCGATCCAGTTCTGCCAGGTCAAATTCCGGGTATTTTTCCTGAAAACCATCCTGTCTGATATCAACCAGCTTCAGTAAACCTTTGCGGTTCTTTTTCGCCAGATGATCGACTTCACGCATGCACAGCGGGCATTCTCCATCGTAGAAAAGCGTAACAGGCAGGGATATTTCTTTTCTTTTTAGCACCATAACTGCAATCACCGAAGGTAAATGATTTTTCGAGAATGTAAGCAACCTTTAATAAACGTTTTTTTGCCAATTTTACGGCCCGGGCAGTGCTCCAGATCAAACAATTGGCGGATATTACTTATTAGCACAAACAATGCGAATTATTATCATTCATGTTATTGAACACCTTTTATGCTTCGAGTAACCTACGCTGCTGTTAGGTCATTCAACACTATTATCGCTCCTGGTCATGCCTAAAAAAGCTTTCTTCACATTGCTGATATCCGTTGCGGCCCATGTGGCGGTGGTGGTTGCGCTGGACCACCAGGAATCTGAGCCCAGAACCATTTATATGGGTTCTATCCAGGCACCGGTTTCCGTGAGCTTTGCCACGGTCAGCCAGCCGGAACCGCCGGTCAAAGAGCCGGTTGTTCAGGAAGAACCTGAGCCTGAACCAAAGGTAGTCCAGAAACCGATAGAGAACGCCAGGCCCGTTCTTGAAAAGAAAGCACCCAAGCCAGAGCCGGTAAAGAAAAAACCGGAAAAAATCACCGAAAAGTCCAAACCCGTTGAGAAGACCAGGCCTGAAGTGACTGAGCCGGTGATGGCAAAAACCGTGACTGAGAGAAGCCCGTCCCCCGGACTGAGCAACGAGCCCGTGATGGTGAGTGAACCGGAAATCCGTGACTGGGTTCAACCCCGCTACCCGAAACTGGCGCAACGGAGAAATCAGCAGGGCGTGGTGATGCTCGATGTAATTGTTGATGAACGGGGTCACCCGATCACCATCGATATTCTTGAGTCATCCGGCTACCCCGTGCTGGACAGGGCAGCCATTGATGCCGTTAAGCGCTGGTCATTCAAGCCCGAGCAACGTAATAGCCAATTTGTGAAATCCCGGGTGCATATTCCCGTCGCATTTGAAATCAGTTGATTCAGCAAACCATTTACTACTGAGCAGGTAACGCCATGTTGACAGAACACCTTGCATCACTGGGGATCATGGCCTGGCCATTACTGATCACCTCTTGCCTTGGACTGGCCATGATTCTTGAGCGGCTGGTGACCTATGCCCTGCTGCCCTCCATGAACCGCAAGGGGATGACCGCACTGTTTAATGAAGTGCGTCAATGCTGTGGCAGCGATAAGCAGGCACAAAGCAAGGACAATCTTTGCCAGGATCTTAGCCAGGGCAAAGGCATTCGTCAGGGGGTTGCAGTGCTTCTGAGCCACAGCACCTGGGAAAAGTCGATGCGTGAGGAAGTGGCTGGCCTGTGGCTGCTGAAGCAGAAGCGTAGCCTGAATGCCTGGCTGAAGCCATTGATGCTGATTGGTGTGCTGGCCCCTATGCTGGGTCTGCTGGGTACCGTATTGGGTATGATCGATATGTTCCGTGATATTGCCGCCGTGGCCGGTCCGGTCACTCCGGATATTCTGGCTGCGGGTCTGTGGCAGGCGATGTTCACCACCGCATTCGGTTTGATCATCGCAATTCCAGCCCTGGCGGCGGCTCACGGTTTTGGTGTCTGGGCTAACCATTATCTCTCCAAGCTGGAGTTTGCCCTGAATCACACTAACCTGCTGCTGGAAGGCCTGACGATGGACGACGACGGTTTAGCCACTTCGCCTTCAGCACCTGCTGTTAAGAGTTTGACGGAAAAGGGTAGTGCCAGCTCAGAGACTGGCCAGCCAGACGTCCTCCGTGCCGGAGCGGTAGCGGCATGATTCGCATCAACGATATTGATGAAACCAGTGCATCACTCTCCATGGCGGATCTGACGCCGCTGCTGGATGTGGTGTTTATCGTCATGGTGTTTCTACTGTTCACCGCCAATGTACAGACCCTGAGCCTGCCGGTGGAACTGCCTCAGGCAACCCGGCAGGAGGCGTCGGTCACCACGGCCCCAAAAACGCTGACCGTCAGTATTCTGGAACAGGGTGAGCCCTGGGCTATTGGTGAACAGAAGTTTGAGCAGTGGGAAGTGTTCGCTACCACTTTGTTGAAACAGGTGAAAGAAGCTCCCGGTACCACTGTACTGATTGCCGGTGATAAAGATGCCCCCCTGGGCAATCTGGTCAAGCTGATGATGTTTTTCAGCCAGCACAAGATTGACGCTGCGCAGGTGCTGATGGAACAGGAAGATGGTAAAGGCGAACCATGAAGAAAACGTTTAAACCACTGTTGGCCGCCCTGGTGGCTGTTTCTGCTGCCATGGGTGGCAACGCTGCACTGGCGCACGGATCACACGACAATCAACGTATTGTCTCTGCTGGCAACGGGGTAACCGAGATTATCTATGCCCTGGGTGCCGGTGATCAGGTGATTGCCGTTGACCAGACCAGCACCTGGCCCCTGGAAGTCAACCAGTTGCCCAGGCTCGGCTATCATAAACAGCTGTCTGCTGAGGGGATTCTGGCGCTTGGGCCTACCCTGCTGATCGGCACTGAAGACATGGGCCCAACGGCAACCCTGACCCAGTTGAAAAGTGCCGGTGTTGCGGTGGCAGCCCTGCCCCTGGAGCATACCGCTGACAGCATTGAACATCAGATCAAGTCACTGGCCGGTATTCTTGGTAAAGAGGAACAGGGCGAAGCGCTGTGGGACGACATCGAAGACTCCCTGGATGAGGCGCAAGCCATGGCCAGTGCTTATCAACAACAGCATGAAAAGAACGTACCGGTCCTGTTTGTCCTGACCATGGGCGGGCGCTCCCCAACCATCGCCGGTACCGGCACTGCGGCTAATGCGATCATTGGTCTGGCAGGGGGATACAACCCCGCAGCAGAGCAGTTTAAAGGGTACAAGGCACTGTCCAATGAAGCCATGCTGCTGCTGGCACCCGAGGTCATCATTTTTCCGGGCTCAACCAGTAACCCGGATATGACACCGGCAAAACTGCTGGAACAGATGCCCATCCTGAAGCAGACGCCTGCTGGCCAAAACGGCCGGGTGGTCGCCATTGATGGCAATATGCTGCTAGGCGGCCTCGGCCCAAGAACGGGGGATGTTGCACTGTCCCTGGCGAAATCTTTTTACTTAGACCAAGGTAATCCATCCTCCAATGAGTCGTAACCATCAGGGGGCACTGCTGTTAACCGCGCTGGCAATCCTGCTGCCAGTCGTGGTGATTGTGTCCATTGGCGTGGGCGCTGTGCCCATTCCCGCAGGTGATATTCTGACCATACTGTTTGACCGGCTGGGTTTGTCCGACAGCACCATCAGCAACCAGTCTGCGCTGATTATTGAGTCCATTCGTTTACCCAGAACACTGCTGGGGCTGATTGTCGGTGGCTCGCTGGCAGTGGCCGGTGCCTCCATGCAGGGCCTGTTCCGAAACCCACTGGCGGACCCCAGTATTGTCGGTGTCTCCAGCGGTGCGGCCCTGGGTGCGGGTAGTGCTATTGTCCTGGGCGGTCTGCTGTTTGCCGGTGCTCCATCCCTGGTGCAAAGCTACAGCGTTTCCATTCTGGCTTTTGTTGGCGGGGTACTGTCCACCTGGCTGGTGTATAAAGTCGGTACCACCAGCAACGGCACGTCGGTGGCAACAATGCTGCTGGCCGGTGTGGCGATCAATGCCCTGGCCGGTGCCGGGATGGGGATGTTGAACTACGTTGCGGACGATACCATGCTGCGCAACCTGACCTTCTGGCAGATGGGCAGCCTGGGGGGCGCTACGTGGGATCTGGTGATTATCTGTGCCACGCTATTAATCCCGGTGGTCCTGATTCTTGGCCGTTATGGCCTGGTGCTGAACGCGCTGCTGCTGGGTGAGTCGGAAGCTCGCCACCTGGGCATTGATGTCCAGAAGGTCAAGCTGACCCTGATTTTCCTGACAGCCCTGGCCGTGGGGGTTTCCGTTTCCGTCAGTGGTTTTATCGGTTTTGTGGGACTTGTGGTTCCTCATCTGATTCGCCTGGCGGTTGGCCCGGACCATCGTATTCTGTTGCCAGCCTCGGCCATGCTGGGCGGTATTCTGTTACTGGTAGCGGATATGCTGTCCCGCACCATTGTCGCCCCGGCAGAACTTCCCATCGGTATTGTCACTGCCCTGATGGGTGCCCCTTTCTTCCTGTCACTGTTGTGGCAGCAACGTAAAAGGATTGTCTGATATGGCCTCTGGTAAGGAAAGCGCAGCGGTAAACACGCTGGAAGTTCGGGGCGTATCGGTGCAGATCGGAGACAGGCACCTGCTTCAGGACATTAATCTGACCCTGAAGCCCCGGGAAGTGGTCTCGGTGCTTGGCCCAAACGGTGCCGGTAAAAGCACCTTGATGAAAGTCATCAGTGGCGAGAGAAAACCTTCCAGCGGCGAAGTGCTGCTTAATGGTCGCAGTGACTGGCCATTGAACCATCAGGCATTGATGCTCGGCGTGTTGCCGCAGTCATCCTCGTTGAGCTTTCCCTTTACGGCGGAAGAAGTCGTCCTGCTTGGCCGCATTCCCTGTGCCAGTCACCATGATGAAAACCTGATGATTACCCGGGAAGCGCTTAACAAAGTTGATGGCTTGCATTTGCAGGATCGTCATTACACCACCCTTTCCGGTGGTGAACGCCAGCGTGTGCATATGGCGCGGGTATTGGCTCAGATCTGGGATGAAAGCCCTTATGGTCAGCGCTACCTGTTGCTTGATGAGCCTACATCGGCACTGGACCCGGCCCATCAACAGCTGACCCTGAAAATGGCCAGACAGGAAGCAGACCAGGGCATCGGCGTGATGGTTATCATGCACGACCTGAATCTGGCCGCGCGCTATTCTGACCGGATTGTGATCCTCAGAAATGGCAGGATAGCTGCAGAAGGCACACCCCATCAGGTTCTGACCCCGGAAACGATTGGACAAGTGTTCGATATTGAGGTCAGTGTATCTGAGCACCCGGCCTATCACTGCCCGCTGGTTGTGAACCATTAATTGGCCGTTTAAGTGATGGCCTGACGATGCAGCGTCAGGCCCCAAACAACCAGCGCTACCCTCCTGCCAGCACCGGCTCTCCGTTCCATTGTTCGACCTTATTCCCGGAAGAAATCCGGCTCTTTGCCGCAAGGCCATGGGCAAACGTCTCAAATACCTGGGATATATATTTTTCCAGGGAGCGCAGTCCCGGGTCTTGATCCGTTTCAATAAAGTCATGAATCATGTCATGACCGCTCTGTGGTAAGGTGAAATCGGCAAAAAGCTTACCCGCCGACTGATAACGCCTTTCCTTATTGGGAATCATGGTTTCAAAGGCAATTCTCTGTTTCGCGCTGGTATCGAAACCGTCAAATACGACTTTATCCAGTCTGGAGGCAATGGCCTCAAGCTCAGGATCGTGGGTGCTTAATTCATGAATATCACGGTTACCGGCAAGAATGATGGTCTCAGGCAAACGTACTTCTGTTTTCAAATAAGGACTGTAGTAAGAACGATTGGACGGATCGAGCAGCTTCAACATAAACGACAGTACATCTTTGCTTTTCTCGTTTCCGGAGATGAAGAGCCGATCAAACTCATCAATCAGCAGAACCTGATTATGGTGATTAATATCCTGGCTTGAATCGGTACGGGCAACAATCGCATCCAGAATTCTGCCAGCCCTGGCATTGGCACTTTCAAACGGGGTTCCGACAATATCATCAATGGAGGCACCATCGAGATTGACAATGGCAAGGTTAGTCCCCATCGCTTCCGCCAGCTGTTTGGCTGCATGGGTCTTGCCGGTTCCGGGTGCGCCCAGGAAATAAATCGGGTAATGGCTATCATGGATTGAGGAATCGGTCTGCTGGTAAATCAGCTCGGAATGGACAAACCGTTTTAACCGTTCGCCTACGTGGGTTGGGTAGTCCTGCAAGGCTTCCTCAATTTTCTCTTCATCGTACACCAGTGCTTTGGAGTAAAACGGAAGCCTTAATGCTTTATCCAGAATTTTCTGCAACCGGTTGAGTGCTTCGCCGCCAGGGCTTCGCCAGAAACTGTAAAACAGCTCATCCTCGATGTAATGTTGTGTGCGTTTGTCCAGCAATGCTTTCTTGGCACCATAGGCCAGAATCAAATTCTCCTCGGCCAGCTTGGGCGCAAATATTCCGTAATAAACATTCATGGTAAATGGAACAGATGTCGCCACTATTAATGTGCCGACCATCGTAAAAGACACGTAAGCTAACAGGTTAGTAAAATCCGAGCTGGTCCTCACAAATTGGTAAATGGCTCCTTTGTACGAAAATGCTGTTCCAGCAATAGCAAAAGCAGGAACATAAAACGCCAGATAGGGTAACGACTCATAGAGAGAGTACTCCTTCAGTACCCAGTTGTACTGCCGTTTTGCTTCAGCCCAGCCTGCCCTTACCTGAGCTTCAATGGGTTGTCCCCCATATCCGGGGGCATTCAGACGATCAAAGAAACGGTTGTTTGCCATATATTGCCTGACATAGCTGATGTGTAATTTATCCGGTGTTACCGCAGTCTCATCTGCCAGGGCAATGGGACACAAAATAAAGGAGACTAAAAAGGAAATACAAAACTGCCTGAACTGCTTCATCAATTTAACCTTATTAACTTTGTTCGATTTGCGCAGTTAGACAATATTTTCCTGATCAAGGTTCACAGGCATGAACTAATCCAATGATTGCGGTAATTCCGGTGACCATTCACATCCCGGAAATGGCCTGCATGGTCGTCACGTAACCACAACAGTCCCACAGTGGTAAACCGAAGTTTTTCACCTGAAATCTGTTGATCTGTATCAATTGCACACCACCTTACAAATCAAAATAATAATAATTCTCATTTTGCTAGTTAGAACCCGACCTTCACCACCCCTTGGTAACATTTTGATTTTAAACGATTAAAAATCGTGCCAACCATATATTCGAATAGAATATATGCTTCAAAATCAAATGATTACGTTATTTTGGTGGTGAAAGTGGGTAGAACGATCCGATTATGGTTGCCAGACACACCCTGGGTCCCGAGCTGACCGGGATATCATCCCCTGATCCACTGAAGTTTGCCTTTACCGGCAAGAAGTCAGCCCACACCCACAGCGGCTCCATTCCGGTTCCTGCCGGGCAGACTCAGGCTATGTACCGGCAACTTATGGATAGCCCTGCTAACCCACAGCTGCTCACGGACAGTAAGCGACTGGCCTATATTCATATTCCTTTTTGCAGAACCCATTGCTCTTACTGTGGCTTCTTTCAAAACACCACCAAAAAAGATGAAATTGCCCGCTATGTCGACTATCTGGAGCGGGAAATTCGCCTGTCGGCACAGGATGCCTGGACTCAGGGAGGCCTGTTCCATGGCGTCTATTTTGGCGGCGGGACACCCACCGACCTGACCCCGGAGCAGATTATTCGCCTTGGCAATGCAGTATGTGAGTCCCTGCCACTGGCCAACGATGTTGAGATGACCTTTGAAGGCCGTTTTCATGGCTTTGATAACGACAAAATCGCAGCCTGCCTGGAATCCGGGTTTAACCGCTTCTCCCTGGGGGCACAGAGTTTTAATACCACCATCCGCCGCCGCATGAGCCGGATCGACTCCGGTGAATTCCTGCTGGAAAGGCTGGACTATGTCAGCAGTCTGAACAATGCAGCCGTCGTCGTAGACCTGATGTTCGGTCTGCCGGGCCAAACCCTGGATGACTGGGAGCAGGATCTGCACACCTTCCTGCAATCCAAAGCCCATGGTGTCGATCTTTATCAACTCATTCTGCTGGGTTCCAGCCGGATGAAGCAGTCGATTGACAATGGCTCCATGCCCGAGCCGGCCAGCTCACCGGAGCGTGCGGAAATGTTCCGCCGGGGCGTTGATATCCTCAGTTCCCACAAAGTGGGTCGACTGACTGTCAGCCACTGGGGACGGGATACCCGGGAGCGGAATATCTACAACCACGGGGTAAAATCCGGTGCCGAAATCATGCCGTTTGGTGCCGGTGCCGGTGGTAACTTTGCCGGGCACAATGCCATGAGCCTGAGAACACTGCCCGCCTATTACGAGGCCCTGGATGCTGGCCAAAAGCCCCTGATGATGATGAGCAAAGCCACGGGTAATAAACCGCTGCTGGGCACCATCGGCTCGGGTTTTGACCGTGGCTGGTTGGAAATCGGCAAGCTTGACCATGTTGCTGGTGCAGGCATGAGCGAGCACTGCATGCCGCTGTTTGACGCCTGGCAGGACAATGGCCTGGCCACCATTCACCATGGCATTCTCGATTTGACGCTGCCCGGGCAATTCTGGAACGTCACCATGCACCAGGCCCTGATTAATTTTCTTGAACAACATCCTTTTGCTGGAAAAAACACGGAGAAAGCTGCATGACTCTGGCTCAACAGGTACAGGATATTCTGACCGGAAACCCGGCCATTTTACCGGCAGATATAGCTAACCAGCTCAATGCCAGCGAACTGGACGTGATTCAGGCCATGCCCGCTGACATGGTGACATTGATTGATGCCAGCCATTACCTGGATGTCCTGCGGGATATCAAAACCTGGGGCGAACTGACGCTGGTGATTGATGTGGATGGTTCAATTTTTGAAATGGTTGGCCATTTCCCGAAAGGGGGTGAAAAGTTCGGCTATTACAATCTGAGCGACCGCCGGACACCGCTGAAAGGACACCTGAAGCTGGATAATGTTGCGGTGATCGCCCTGGTCAGCAAGCCCTTCCATGGTGTAGCAACCCGCTCGGTGCAATTCCTGAGCAAACAGGGCCGTATGTTGTTCAAAGTTTACCTGCGTCGGGATAAAGAGCAGAACTTTTTGCCGGAACAGCTGGAAAAATTTGAGGCGTTGAAGAGACTCTCTGCCGCCTGACTATCTACCCGGTAACCAGGATTACCGGGATTTAAAACTTGCGTCTGTGATCTTCCTCCTGAGGCCTCCGTCACCACCCGGAGGCTGGTCGGGAGTAGCCTGCGAATTTGCAGCAAAACCCAATGTCTGGTTGACTCAAATATTGCAAGAATGGTGTCCGGGAGGAACTTTTAACAGAAAGAACAGTCTCAAGGCAGAATTCAATAATTCCATAATCTAATGGATATACCTGCCTGCTCTGATTCACACGCTATTTCTTGTTGTCTTCAAGATACCGCTTCGTCTGGACCTGGTACATCGGGTCAACTCTTCTTCCGTGAAATAGCAGAAGCAGCAAATATTCTATGTGCCATGGGTACTCATAAAACTAATGAACACCACCTTCAGCAGCCAACGAAGTCTTTTCACAATGCATTGAATGATTCCCGGTTTGAAAACAGATCGATCGTCATCGCTTATAGCGATAATGAAGAAGATCAACCACGTCACTTACCGGCAACAACAGGATCGCAGAATAATGATCCTGCTCCCGTGTATATTCCTGAAAATGAACGGTTTTCAATCTATTCTCTGTTAGGGTTAGGGGGTGAAATTCATTCATCAGACGATTTAGCCTTGGCAAGAGTTGATGAGTCTGATGAACGTTGCTCCTTACCCATTGAGCACGAAAAGGAGCCTCGTAAAGCGCTCACCGATACACAGCACCGAAGGGAGCGCTATAAAAATGACCCTTCCTACGCCGAGCAACTCAGGAAGAAAAGCAGGGAACGTTACCGAAATGATCCCGCTTACGCAGAGCGCCAAAGGAAGCGCCAAAGGGATCGCAAAAGAGAGCGCTACCACAATGATCCCGTTTACGCAGAACACAAAAGGGAGCTCAAAAGAAAGCTTCGCAGAAATCCCGTTTATGTAGAATTCGAAAGGAAGAAAAACAGGGAACGCTACCAGAATAATCCCGCTTACCGAGAGCGCCTAAGGGAGCGCCAAAGGGAGAGCAGAAGGCTGCGCTACCACAATGATCCTGATTTCGCAGAGCGCAGAAGAGAAGCGTCACGAAGATACCGCTTACGCAAAGCACAAAAAAATGCGTCACCAGAATGATCCCTGTTTTGCCAATAGATAAGTAGTTAACCAAATGAAATCATATTAAAAAGCAATTCTAAATGAACTTTTGCAAAATAATTCAGTCAAATAGACGTATCCCCTGTTTGCCGCAGCATTACTGCCATAAAAATTGTGGGATATAAATAACTAATATTCTGAGGATATAAGACATATGAATGTCTCTCATCGTACTCCACCGGTGATCAAACAGCCACAACAAGTGGAACATCGGTCGGCCGGTTATGGCTGTGATTTTCACGCTGTTAAAGAAACTGCTAAAATTTCGAGTGGCTATGGTGCTATCGGTGCCTTCGGCGGTTACATGGGGGGTGCATTAATATCCAAGTGCCAAATCGCTTATGCCTTCCTCGGCATACCTATTGGTTTTGCCAGTCTTGCCTGTCCTGTAGCCACCTTTATTGGCATCTCTAGTCACTGCGCTTGCGTCAAGAAACTTCCGGAACGACAGATCGCCATCTGTACTGAACCAGTCTCCCACACTGGTGACAAGCAACAGAGCTCGGAGCAACCATCGGTATCATCTCCACCATACTGGGATCCCAACAGCATGGCTCCTCCACCGTATCCGGGAGAGGGAGATGCATTCATCTTCATAGATCCCTCATCGTATTCGTTCGTTTGTAGCAAATGCACAGCTCCCATTCAGTCTCAGCCAGGATTGCAGAGTTCTTTTGATGACTCATTCCAAGTTTTCAAACAGCCTCTGGTATCGTGGGAGGGGGATCAGCAGGGGGCAATTTCTTAGGGTCTGCTTTGACTTGACGAAAAGGCTCTCTTGCCATAACTGAGATGCTTAAATAATTAATGCATCACTTTAATCAATGTGCTGGCAACGGTCTTGGTCTGGCTTCTGGTCATACCAGGATATATTGGCAGTGAAAGACAGTGTTCGGATAACTGCTCACATACGGGTAGTTCATGTTCACCGTCTTTACCTGCCAATGCCCTTTGCTTATTTAGAGGCAACGGGTAATAAATAGCACTGGCAATACCTTCACCGGCAAGGCGCTTCCTGACCATATCCCGGCCAGTGGGCAAAACAACCGTAAACTGATGATAAATATGTTCCTGCTGCCCATGAGGAAAGAGTACCTCACTATCGTTCAGGAATTCTCGATACCATTGTGCCACCTGTTGTCGCTGAGCATTAAACACCTCTATATGCTCCAGCTTGACTCTTAACAGGGCCGCCTGAATTTCATCCAGACGACTGTTGTAGCCCGGGCACTCATGGTGGTACTGGTATGCACTGCCGTGATTTCGTAGCATCCGTACCGTTTCGGCGACTTTTAATTCGCTGGTAATGACCAGACCACCATCACCAAATCCACCAAGGTTTTTACTGGGGAAAAAACTGAAAGTACCGAGCAAACCGAAATTGCCGGTTTTTCGGGATTGATAACCAGCACCAAAGGATTGTGCACAGTCTTCCAGCAGGATTAAACCATGACGATCACAGACGGCCTGAATCTCCCGAAGCGCTGCAGGTAAACCAAAAAGATGGACAACCAGCACAGCCCTGCAACGGGAAGTGATACTTCGCTCCAGCTCAAGGGGGTCAATATTGAATGTCTCTGAGTCTATATCAACCAGAACGGGCGTTGCCCCCACCTGGATAATGGCCTCCGCTGTGGAAAAAAAGGTAAAACCCGTGGTTAATACCTCATCTCCCGGCCCTATACCGGCAGCATGGAGAGCAAGAACAAGTGCATCGGTACCATTTGCACAACTGATGGCGTACCTGGCTCCGAGGTAATGAGCGACCTCCTGTTCAAAAAGCTCCACTTCTTTCCCCATGATAAAACGACCACTGCGCAATACTTCCAGCGCTTTTTTTTCTAACTGCGCCTGAATTGGCCGATGCCATGCCTGCACATCCACCATTGGGATAGTATTCATTTTTTTTTGATTCATGGTGCCCCTTTTACACTCAATAAAACGGTACCGATTATTCGCTATATGGTTATTTTATCCTTTGCCAGCCGTTCAACGTTTGCTGTCAGAGGCTTACACCCGTCTTATGAATAATCTCCGAAATTCTATTCGCGGCATGCAACGCATCTCGACCATCTTCACCGCTGACCTTTGGGGGGCTTGCAGCAATAACACTCAGAAGAAAGTCTTCAATCTCCAGCCTGAGCGCATCACTGCCCTCATAACTCTGCTCCTGACATTCGATGGCCGGAACCCCCGGATGCAACTCCCCTTCACCTTTGAAGAAATGGCTGACTTTCAACGCTTGAAAATCAACGCAGATACAGGAGCATTTCTGGAAAATCCGCATTTTCCTTTTGCTTTTCTGACTGATTCGACTGGCGGTCACATTGGCAACACAGCCATTGGCAAACGACAAACGGGCCTGGGCAATATCAATGGTGTCTGACAAAACCGCACTGCCATTGGCCGCAATATCCAGTATCGGGGAATCCACCATATTCAGAATAATATCCAGGTCATGAATCATCAGATCCATAATCACATTGATGTCCATGGATCGTGGCTTGAAGCTGGACAGGCGGTGAGACTCAATAAACCGGGGCTGGTTAACCTTGTCGGCAACGCACCGCAGTGCTGCGTTGTAGCGCTCCAGAAAGCCAACCTGGAGGATCAGTTGTTGCTTCCTGGCCAGCTTAATCATCTCTTCAGCCTGGGGTACATTGCTGGCAATGGGCTTTTCCACCAACACATGCACGCCCGCTTTCAGAAAGTCACTGGCTATGGCGTGATGCAGGGCGGTAGGAACAACAACACTGACGGCATCAACCTGCCCGATCAGGTCCCGGTAATTACTGAAATAATGGGTGTTGCAGCTGCTGGCAACCTGCTGGCCACAGGTCTCGTTGATATCGGCAACGCCCACAAGGTGGCTGGATGCCAGCCGGGCATACTTCTGAGCATGAAATTTACCGAGATAACCCGCTCCAATCACTGCCGTTCGTAGCATTTGCTGGCATCACTCTCTGGCTTATGGGAACGCCGCCACTCTGAACAGTATTGACCCGGTTATGGAATTGGTATTAAAACGATATTCCCTGATCAAGGTTGTCGATGAATAGAAGCAGTAAAGAAAAGATAGACAGAAATTGCAGTTCTGCTAGAAGAAGAGGAAGAAATGGGGCAGAAAGTGAAAGGCAGCGAGGCACGCTGCCTTAGCCCGGATATTTCATAAACTGCCCCGAATCTCGCGCCGGACTTTGTCGCTCTAAGGGATTTTGTGAGGGAGCGCCGTACCGGGGAGTACGGTCGACTGAGCAAAACTCCCTTAGAGCGACAAAGGACAAGCGAGAGTGAGAGCACGTTTATGAAATATCCGGGTGAGGATGCTGACCAAGAATAGACTGCCGCAATCAGCTGCGCTTGCCTTATACGCTCACCTCGGCATGTTTATGACCACCGATAGCAGTTCTGTAGTCCAGCTCAATCTTGTTGATGACGCGGTCACCATCGAGCAGACACCCAGAAATACGGCGGTTTATTGCTATGAAAAGAGATTACAACACGTAACCACCCGACCATTTGCAGCCATATTCACTGACTGCCCATGGCCGGGTATGACTCAATCAAATCCCGAAAAAAATAAATTTCAGAACAAATAATGTGGCCAGAATCCACATACTGATACTGACTTCACTGGTCCTTCCCGCCAGCAGTTTTACCAGTGGGTAAGCGATAAACCCGAGAGCAATGCCGTTAGCGATGGAAAAGCTCAGCGGCATCATAATGGCGGTAATCAGTACCGGACCCGCTTCCGTCAGATCATTCCAGTCAATGTTTGCCAGACTGCCTGCCATCAGCACGGCAACATAAATCAGGGCACCGGCTGTCGCATAGGCGGGAACCATGGCCGCCAGTGGCGAAAGGAACATGCAGAGCAGGAACAAAACACCCACAGTGACGGCTACCAGGCCTGTTCGTCCACCGGCTGCGACACCTGAAGCACTTTCTACATAGGATGTCACCGTCGGTGTTCCCATCAGGGCACCTGCCCAGGAAGCGGTGCCATCGGTAACCATCGCCCGGTTCATGTTGTGCATCTTGCCATTCTCGTCAGCCAGACCAGCTTTATCGCCAACGGCAATCAACGTTCCGGTGGTATCAAACAAATTCACAAACATGAAAGCAACGATAACGCCCAGCATCTCGGGTTTCAGGGCACCCATGATATCCAGTTTACCAACCACAGGTTCAAGGCTCGGTGGGGCGGAGTATATTCCCTGAAAGGCGATATCCCCAGCCAGAAGGCCTATGCCCGAAACAACGACAATGGCGGTCAGCACCGCTCCCTTGAAGCCACGGTAAGCCAGCCCCAGAATCAACAGCAGGCTCAAACAGGCCATCACCGGGCTGAACTGGGTAATATCACCCAGCGTGATAATAGTACCCGGGCTGGCCACCACAATACCGGCATTTTTCAGACCAATCAGTGCGAGGAAAAGGCCAATACCGGCGGTAATACCCACTCGCAGACCTTTCGGAATGCTGTTGATAATCCACTCACGGATTTTGAACAGGCTCAGCAGCATAAAACCGATACCCCCCCAGAAAACGGCACCCATCGCCTGTTCCCATGAGTAGCCCATACCCAGCACAACGGCATAGGCAAAGAACGCATTCAGGCCCATACCGGGTGCCAGGCCTACGGGCCAGTTGGCATACAGGCCAATAGCGATGGAGCTCAAACCGGCGACAATACAGGTAGCCGCAAACAAAGCACCTTTATCCATACCGGCATCGGCAAGCATACCCGGTATCACAAACACCACGTAACACATGGTGACAAAGGTGGTGAAACCGGCCACCAGCTCGGTTTTTACCGTTGTGTTATGTTCCTTAAGCTTGAATAACCGCTCGAGAAACGTGGGCTTCTCATCGGCCAAAGGCAGTGGTCTTGTATCCGCTCTATTCATAGAGGCTCTAATCCTGTTGTAGAAAATTTTGAGATCCCGGTCATACGGAAGCAGAGCCTCCCGGATTCAGGTACCTGTATTCTGTCGTGAAAATCGTTACCCAGCCTGGCAAGACTAACAACCTGGACTGGAACAATGCAAATTTCTGACTATATAGTCAATAAAATTCACAGTTGGTGGCTTGCTATTTTACTGACCAGATAGTCAAATTAATGCAAATTAACAGGCTGGAAATGCCATACAGCCCGCCCAACGGGAGCTTCAGAGTCTGTTGCAAAAGGCCTGTCATGGCATAGAAAGACAAAATAAAAAGAAAAGGACATGCCATCGTGATTCGCTTTCTTCTTAACGATCGGCTCGTCGAAGTTGAGGACACCGCTTCAGATACCACGGTTCTTGATTATCTTCGAGGCAACGCTGAAACCAGCTCTGCAAAGCCTGCCACTGAACAGCGTACCGGCACCAAAGAGGGCTGCTGCTCCGGTGACTGTGGCGCATGCACTGTTGTGGTGGGTGAGCCAGAGGGCGATCGGCTGAAATATAATACCATGAACGCCTGTATTGCGCTGCTGCCTTCGCTGCATGGTAAGCAGCTACTGACCGTAGAAGACCTGGAAGGTTCGGCCCACCCGCAAGATAACCCAAATAACAAGAGTGAGTTACACCCGGTACAGCAGGCACTGGTTGACCACCATGGATCACAATGTGGCTTCTGTACCCCGGGCATTGTGATGTCGTTATTTGCGCTTCACCATGAACCTGCGGAAAACCAACCGGATGTTCTTGAGGCCCTGGGCGGCAACCTGTGCCGGTGCACTGGCTACCGCCCCCTGGTTGATGCCGCTGAGAGCCTGGCCAATGGGCAACCGGATGACAAATTCTTCAGACACCGGGCAGAAACCTTATCCAGACTGCAAACCATAGAACAACAGGGCAGTGTCAGCGGTAACGGTGCATTTATTCCTGCCACTGAGGATGAGTTCGCCCGGTACCTGGTGGAAAACCCTGACGCCAGGATTCTGGCCGGTGGTACCGATCTTGGGCTCGACGTGACCCAACAGCTGAAGAAAATAAACAAACTGGTATTGGTAAAGCGTATTCCTTCTCTGCAGACCATACACGAGGAAGAGAATGAATTGGTGATTGGTTCGGCTGTTACTTATCGGAGCCTGAAACCCATACTGTCGAAGTACTTTCCTGAGTTTGCACAGATGCTGGACCGGCTGGGCTCCCAGCAAATACGCAATCAGGGAACTCTGGGCGGTAACATCGGCAACGCCTCGCCCATAGGCGACACTCCCCCTGTGTTACTGGCGCTGGATGCCTCTCTGGATCTTCGTCACGGAGATACCCTTCGAAATATCCCCCTGAACCGGTTTTTCCTGGATTACAAAAAGACTGAGCTTAAATCCGGCGAGTACATTGCCCGAATCCGTATTCCCACAACCCCTCACCAGTTGAAAGTCTATAAGCTCAGCAAACGCTATGGTGATGATATCTCCACCGTCCTGGCCGCGATCAATCTGGAAACCAACGACGATGGACACATAACCAGAGCAAGAGTGGCATTGGGTGGCATGGCGGCCATCCCCAGGCGTGCAGACTTGTGTGAGCAGATTTTAACGGGATCACCACTGAACCAGGAAACACTCAGTCAGGCCAAGGCCGCTCTGTGTCAGGAGTTCAGCCCGATGTCCGATGTCCGGGCCAGCAGCGAGTATCGTCTTGTAGCCGCCTGCAATTTGCTGGAGCGTTATTTTATGGAACTGTCTGGCCAGAATGTAAGGATTATCTGTCATGCGTAAACTACCGGATCTGGCCAGTGAACAGCAGCAAAGTCCTATAAGCGGAAACCGCTCGGCTAAACACGACAGTGCTCATCTGCATGTGACGGGTAAAGCCCTCTATATTGATGACCGCCCGGAAATGGCCAACCAACTGCATGCCGGGTTTGGTCTTTCCACAGAAGCCCATGCAGATATCGTCAGCATCAATGTTGAGGAAGTCTGGAATACGCCCGGTGTTATTGCGGTCATCACCGCAGACGATATTCCGGGTCACAAAGATATTGGCCCTGTCTTTCCCGGCGATATGCTATTGGCCGATGGCCGGGTGGATTATATCGGCCAACCGGTGTTTGCCGTGGCAGCCACCTCCCATAAAGCGGCGAAAATCGCAGCCCGCAAAGCTGTGATTGAATATCGTCCGCTGGAGGCCATTCTGGGTATTGATCAGGCCATGGCGCAAAACTCCTTTGTACGGCCTGACCACACCATGAAAAAAGGCGACGCCGGACAGGCCATCCATAATGCCGATCACCGGCTATCAGGACAGATGTCGAACGGTGGACAGGAGCACTTCTATCTGGAGGGGCAGATTGCCAGCGTGATTCCCCAGGAAGATGGTCAGCTCCATGTCTATACCTCAAGCCAGCACCCTTCGGAAGTGCAAAAGCTGGTCGCTGAAGTCATTGGCATACCACTGAATAAAGTGGTGGCCGATGTACGCCGTATGGGCGGCGGTTTTGGTGGCAAGGAGACCCAGGCCGCCGCCCCGGCCTGTATTGCTGCGCTTCTGGCGGTACAAACCGGCAGACCGGTGAAGTTTCGCATTGATCGACAGCAGGATATGCTCTCTACCGGTAAACGACACCCTTTTCGCCATCGCTATACCGTGGGTTTTGATCAGCAGGGCCTGCTGGCCGGTGTTGATATCGAGCTGGCCGGTGATGCCGGGCACTCTCCGGACCTGACCGACGCCATTGTCGACCGGGCCATGTTCCACTCTGATAACGCCTATTATCTCAATAACGCCCATGTGATCGGCCATCGCTGCCGAACCAATACCGCATCCAATACCGCTTTCCGAGGCTTTGGCGGACCTCAGGGCATGCTGGTTATTGAACGGATTATGGACGACATTGCACGTTCAACCGGTCTGGACCCCCTGGAGGTTCGCAAGAGAAACCTCTATGGCATCACTGACCGAAATACCACGCATTACCACCAGCGTGTGGAACATAACGTACTGCATGAGGTGATCGGCCAGCTGGAAGAAAGCTCAGACTACTGGCAACGACGGGAAGCCATCCGCGCATTCAACCAGCAAAGCCCGGTACTGAAAAAAGGGTTGGCGTTGACACCAGTGAAATTTGGTATCTCTTTTACCGCAAAACATCTGAACCAGGCCGGTGCGCTTGTCCATGTCTATACCGATGGCAGTATCCAGATCAACCATGGCGGTACCGAAATGGGTCAGGGTCTTTATATCAAAGTCGCCCAGATCGTGGCCAACGAGTTCGGTGTTGCTCTGGAACGGGTGCAGGTGACGTCTACCCGCACCGACAAAGTACCCAACACGTCACCCACTGCGGCATCCAGTGGTACCGACCTGAATGGCAAGGCCGCTCAGGATGCCTGCCAGAAAATCCGGGATCGTCTGGTTGATTTTGCGGTTGAGCACTATGGCGTCTCAGGGCAGGAAGTGTCATTCCAGGGTGACGAAGTGCGTCTTGGTGAACGTCAAATGCCGTTTGCTGACTTTATTCAGGCGGCCTATCTGCACCGGGTTTCCCTATCCAGCAGTGGTTTCTACAGCACGCCGGAAATTCACTACGACCGGGAAACCGCCAGTGGCAGACCGTTTTACTACTTTGCCTGTGGTGCTTCCGTGTCAGAAGTCACCGTGGATACGCTGACCGGTGAATACAAGGTGGATCGGGTGGACATTCTTCACGATGTGGGCCATTCACTGAACCCGGCCATTGATCGGGGTCAGATTGAAGGCGGTTTTATCCAGGGCATGGGCTGGATGACCACCGAAGAGCTGGTATGGGACGACAGTGGACGTTTGCTCAGTAATAACCCGGCTACCTATAAAATCCCCACCATTGAAGATATGCCACCGGTATTCAATGTTGAGCTGTTCCAGCAGCCAAACCCGAAACACACCATCTATCACTCCAAGGCGGTAGGCGAGCCCCCCTTTATGCTGGGTATGTCGGTGTGGTGTGCCATACGGGATGCCGTATCCAGCCTTTCGGATTATCAGGTTAATCCACAAATTGATGTGCCTGCCACCCCGGAAAGGGTATTGACGGCCGTCACATCCATAAAAGAGAACGCGCTATAAACCGTGTGATGGGAGAGGATATGTGGATTGATGCCCTGGCCAGGCTTCAGCAAACCGGCGAGTCCGGTGTACTGGTGACCATTCTGGGGTCGGCAGGTTCTGCCCCCAGAAAATCTGGCAGTAAAATGGTGGTCACGGCTGACCAGTGCTTTGACACCATCGGTGGCGGGCAGCTGGAATTTCTGCTGATCCAGAAAGCCCGGGAACTTCTGCTTAACCACCACTCAGAGCCGCTTCTGGAGCACTTTCCCCTTGGCCCGAAGCTTGGGCAGTGCTGTGGCGGCAGTGTCAGTGCGCTGCTGGAACCGATCACCACCTGTGGTTTTCGTATCGCCCTGTTTGGTGCCGGTCACGTGGGTCATGCGCTGGTGAATGTTCTGGCTCCTCTGGATTGCCAGATTACCTGGATCGATAGCCGGGAAGCACTGTTTCCTGAACAGCTGCCGGGAAATGTTCGGGTCTGCATCAGCGATCAGCCGGAGCTGGAGGTAGAAAACCTGCCTGATAATACCTTTGTTCTGGTGGTCACCCACAACCACCAGCTGGATTTCGCCATTGCCGAAGCAACACTGAAACACGAACAAAGTCGTTGGTTGGGTGTTATTGGCTCAGAAACCAAGGCCAAGCGTTTCCGTCAGCGACTGGAACACAAAGGCAGTTTCTCGCCAGCCCAAATTGAGCATCTACGCTGTCCGGTTGGACTGGAAAATGTTGGGGGCCGAAAGCCTGCTGAAATAGCCATTGCGATTGCTGCTGAAATTGTGTCCATACAAAATGGCAACCGGGGTGAGAACCATAAAAAGCGCGAAGGTATCCCTTGGCAAGGCTTGAAAAAACTCTTACATTCTCATCAGCATGAAGTTGCCCAATGATAATAACTAACGTGTGTAGATACTATGCTGTCATCTATCCCGGCTTTTCTCAGGGGTTGCCTATCCGCGAGTGTACTCGCAATAAACACCCTGATTATGAGCATACCTTTACTGGCATTCAGTGTTAGTCGTTTTCTGATACCGATCAAACCGTGGCAAAAACTGTGTACCCGCCTGTGCATCGCTATTGCTGAGTGCTGGATCAGCATCAACAGTGGCTGGATGAAACTGACCCGGAGGATGCAGTGGCAAATTGCAGGACTGGACAGCCTGCAGAAAGATGAATGGTATCTGGTCACCTGTAACCACCAGTCCTGGGCGGATATTTTTATTGTCCAGCACCTGCTGAACCGCAGAATTCCCATGCTGAAGTTCTTTCTGAAACAGGAGCTGATCTGGGTACCGGTTATCGGCCTATGCTGGTGGGCGCTGGACTTCCCGTTTATGAAACGCTATTCACGGGCCTATCTGGAAAAGCATCCGGAGAAACGCGGTGAAGATCTTAAAGCCACCCGAAAAGCCTGTGAAAAGTTCCGGGATGTTCCGGTATCGGTTTTTAACTTTATTGAAGGAACCCGCTTTACCGATGCCAAACACAAGCAACAGAAGTCGTCTTTTCAACATCTGCTGAAACCACGGGCCGGCGGCGTCGGTTTTGTGCTTGGAGCCATGGATCAACAGCTGCGCACTTTGATTAATATCACCATTGTTTACCAGGACGGAGTGCCATCGTTCTGGGACTTCCTCTGCGGCCGGGGCGATGCTATCAACGTCAGTATTGAAAAACAGACAATTTCTGACGCTTATCTTGGTCGGGATTACAGTAATGATGAGGTATTTCGAGAACAGTGTCAGAACTGGGTGAATGAATTGTGGACTGAAAAGGACCAGCTGATCCTGTCAGTCAGGGAAAGCCACGCCAGAGCAGTGGCGGTTGAGCATGAGTAAGGAATGGTCCTGAATTAACTTCCCGGTTTATAACTTGCAAAAGTTAGTAATAGTTCATCATTCTGGTGATATAATCCCGCGCCAAATGCCCATTGATCGGTCTTCTGCATTCGAGTGCCATCAGTTCATTACCGCACGGTAACCCCGTAAGCCCCTCTTACGGGACATTACTTTTCTGAATACTCATCGGCAGCAAGCATCATTACCGTTGGTCGAGTTCTGCGAACCTGATGTGCCAGTTGATCAACAGGGCAAACTGATCATGCTCCATTTAATGAGGAACAACTATGCTTCCGGTTGAACGTCGCGAACATATTCTTGCTTTTGTTGAAGAAAAAGGCTGTGCCAACATCGAAGAAATGGCCGAACGTTTCGATGTCTCCCAAATGACCATCCGTCGTGATATTCGCACCCTGGAGCAAGAAGACAAGCTGCGCGTGACCTATGGCGGTGCTGTGTCCAAAAGCTTCCTGATGGAAGATATCCCTTACGAAAAGAAAAACGCGGTGAATATCGAAGAGAAAAAATCCATCGCCCATGAAGCCCTGAAGCAGATTCGTGAAGGGCAGATCGTTCTGCTGGACTCTGGTACCAGTACAATGGCGCTGGCCAAGCTGATGATGCGCATGAAGGTTACCGTGATCACCACTGACCTGAAAATTGCCCTGCAGCTGTCAGACTCGTCAACGGTTAAGGTGTTCACCACCGGGGGTAATGTCAGTGCCATCACCAAGGCGCACACGGATGTTGCGGCCCTGTCATTCCTGGACAGCATTAATGCGGATATCGCCTTCCTGGCCACCAACAGCTGGAGCCTGAACAATGGCGTGACCACGGCATCCAACGATCATTACTATATCCGTCGCAAAATGATGGAACGGGCCAATAAAACCGTTCTGCTGGCGGATTCCAGTAAATTTGGTGCCTCCAGCATGAAAACCATTGCCCGTCTGGAAGAGCTGGATTGCATTATCACCGACAGCAAGTTTGATGAAGAGAACCTGGCCGCAATCCGCGAAGCCGGTGGCAATATCATTCTGCCGTCCTGACCAGAGATCATCTTCCGGGAGCCCTGTGGCTCCCTTTTTTTGCCGTGAAAATCCCTGATTTCAGTTGTGATGAGTTTGTAGTCAACTCATTGATAGTATTTAGCGACGATGTTTCTTTATTGCCGATTGAGTTTCCAGTCTTCTTACTGCATCACACCCGTTATTTTCTAAAAAAATTCAGTTAAAAAAGAGGCCTTTGCTGGGAACCATCGGCCATAACCCCGGTCCGACAAACCAGAAAAACCGGAGTTATCGAACCATGCATATTTTAAGCAATTATCAACCCCGTCCCCAGGCCATGAGCCGAAACAGTGATCAGCGCTGTCAGTCCTGTAAGGAACAACGGAGCAATTTACAGCAGGCAATCTGGGTGCCATGCAGCGCAGCAACCTTTACTGTAGGCTTTTTTTCGGGACAAATTTGCAATTGCTCCGTCGCGTGTTCTTCGTTAACTGGCGCGTCATGTATCGGCTGCTTCACATTGTGTTGTTGGAACAACATCGGAAGGAGTATTGACAGGTGCCTGACAGAACGGAAATGTTGTCATTTTGATAATCTGCCGTATCAGCCTGATTCTGGCGAGATCAATAGTTCCGGGGCCAGTGAAACTGATGCCAGAAAAAAGCTTTCAGGTGACCGCCATTCGACGACACCATTCCAGATGATCACTGTACAACCAGGCACAAACTCTGTCCGCAACCGTGCGGCTCCGGGCATCCTCATTTCACCCGATCATTCACTCATCCAGGAGAATGATAACAACGATGTGCCAGCCGACTCAGATAAGAAGACAAAAGCCGACTTTGTTGCTGTGGACATACTGGAAGATTTTCTCATCGGTTACGGTACTCAGGCCAGGAAGTAAAGATAAGTGAGATTCTCCCAGGAGCCTGTGAGGAAGGTTACATTAAAGCGGCCTTGCCCGGGAACTATCACCAATAAACCCGGTCCGACGATCTGGAAAACTGGAGTTAACGAACCATGAATACTGTAATCAATTACCAGCCCGGACCACAGGCCGTGTGGGGAAACAATGTTCAGCACTGTGACTTCTGTGAGAAAGAACGTGACAATTTGCAGCAGGTTGTCTGTATGGCATACAGCACGGCAATGTGCGTAACAGGATGCTGTACTCTGGGATGTGTTACTCCCGCCCCGAAGGCCTGTTTATACAGTGCAGCATTTACCGGCGCTTGCGCAGTACGTTGCTTGAACAAGGCCGAAAGTACGGTGGACAAGTGCCTGAAAGAACGGAAGTGTTGTCATTCTGATCATTTGCCATATCAATCTCATGCCCGCGAGTGGGATAATTATGGCTTTGGTGAAACTGATGTCATTGAAAAGCCTGTAGTTGACATCTATCCACCTACACAATTCCAGGTGCTCACGTTACAACCAGGCGCAAGTTCTGTCCGAAACCGTGCTGCCCAGGGCTGCCTCACTCCACCCGGGCAGGGCAATGGCACAGGTTCCTAATCGTTTCATCATGCCCGGTGGCCGACGAATCGGTCATGAACATTTGTGACACTCAGCATTGCTGCTAAGCTGATTGAAGTCTCCAGCCTTGCAGGCGGCCCGGTGTGGCCGATAGCCGAAATGCCTCCCCTGATCTGTATCCCCATGGGTGACCCTGCCGGTATCGGCGCAGAAATCATTATCAAATCACTATGTGACCCGGAGCTTGCCGGAACCTGTCGGCCAGTGGTGATGGGGGATGTTCGATGGCTGGAACAGGCCGCCAGCCTGTGCAGGGAGAAGGTCAGCTTCCGGTTGCTTCAACAAACGACTCCTGACTTGCATCAGCCCGGACAAATCAACCTGCTTGACTGCCCGATCACGAATATCGACCACATTATGTTCGGAAAAATCTCTGCAGAAACCGGAGTGGCAGCATACAAGTTTATTGAGCAGGCGGTTCACTATGTTCAACAGCAGAAAAAAAGTGCCATCGTTACCCCACCCATCAATAAGTTGTCGCTCAAAGCGGCAAAGATTCCTCATATCGGCCATACGGAAATACTGGCATCACTGACTCACACCCATGACCCTATTACGCTCTTCCAGGTTGCCGGGCTCAGGGTTTTCTTTCTTACCCGCCATCTGTCGCTCAGACAGGCCTGTGATGCCATTGTTGAAGACAGGGTTTTCAAGGGCATTGTCAAGTCTTACCAGATTCTCAAGTCCCTGGGCGTCCCTTCGCCATCACTGGCTGTGGCCGGTTTGAACCCCCACTGTGGCGAGAACGGGCTGTTTGGAGATGAAGAAGTCTGCGCCATTGAGCCTGCGGTGATGCGGGCCAGGAAGGAAGGGTGGAATATCACTGGCCCCATTCCCGCTGATTCCGTGTTCCATCAGGCGCTTAACGGCGATTATGATGGGGTGCTGTCCATGTATCATGACCAGGGCCATATCGCCACCAAGATGGTGGACTTTCAACGTACGGTTTCCATTACCTGTGGCCTGCCATTTCTGAGAACCTCGGTGGATCACGGAACCGCCTATGATATCGCCGGTACCGGTCAGGCCAGCGAAGTCAGCCTGACGGAAGCGATCAAAGTCGCCATACAATATACCGATGGAACCCACCGGAATCAGTAATCCGCCTTATGCTTCAGGATCTCACGACGCTGCTTTTTATCCGGACGGTGATCGGGTCTGGGCATGGCACCTCGCAGGGCTTTTCGATTCTCGGCGGCCTCTTCCCGGGCCTGAAGGCTCTCAGGTGTTTCTTCATAGAGCTGCTGGGCCAGTTCAGCCTTCTGCCGCTTATCACTGAGCTGCTTAACGATAACAATGCGCTCATCCCAGCCAGCACGAAGTTTTATCACATCACCCACCCGAGGCTCTTTGCCTGGCTTGCACCGCTGACCATTCAAGTGCACCTTGCCACCGTCTATGGCTTCCTTGGCGATACTGCGGGTCTTATAAAAGCGGGCTGCCCATAACCATTTATCAAGTCTGATCTTTTCACTATTACTCATTCGGTCCCCCTTACTGGTACATGGTTTCAATGAGTTTGACGTGTACAATCTCCGTTCACCCTGAGCGGAGTCGAAGGGTGCTTGGCACGATCTATCAGAGTCCGGAGTTTCCGCCCTTCGACAGGCTCAGGACGAACGGAGTGCGGAGGCACGACAACCCGTCAAACTCATTGAAACCATGTACTAGGAAATAAACAGTTCCCGGAAATCCTCAACCGCATTGTAGGTACCAGTGTCCCAAGGCCCTTTTTGACTGTCGGGATAACGGATGGCCAGCAGCTCGGCAATACCATAGGTCTTTGCTGAATCAAGAATGCCGATATTGTCATCAATAAACAGTGCATGCGCCTTATCGAGGGCAATATCGTCTTCCAGTGCACGCCAGAAACTCTGACCCTCCTTGGGATAGCCGTAGTCATGGGAACTGATTAACTTATCATAGTTGTCAAAATGGAGGTCTAATAACGTGCCATCCATATCCAGCAGCACTGTGATGATCTTGGTCCAGTCAATCATGAGGGCGTCTCAGCTAGAGAATGTTGGGGAATTCAGGGGGTATCAGGTCCTATCTGAACGTTTCCGGCCATTTTACCAGTGCCATAATGTGAATGAAATTCCGTGCTTTCAAGGCCAAAAGTGATCCGGCATCAATGGATACCAGGAGCCTATGCCCACTATAATGACCGGGTATTTCCAGCCAGTACCATCAGGAAACCATGACGGAACACATTCCACAGAAAAATAAGCCAGAGATTCGCGCATGCCGGGAAATCGCCCGAACCCGCCTGTTCCGGGTGGAAGAGTTGGATATCCGGTTTGCAAACGGTGAAGAGCGTATTTATGAACGTCTGGGTGAGTTTGAGACAGGACACCGGGGCGTGATGGTTGTGCCACTGGTTGATCACCAGCATTTCATGATGATCAGGGAGTACGCTGCCGGAACGGAAGATTACCAGCTCACCCTCCCGAAAGGCCTTGCCGAACCCGGCGAAACCCTGCAAGAAGGGGGCAACAGAGAGCTGAGGGAAGAGATCGGTTTTGGTGCTCAACGCTGGCATCACCTGGGCGACTTCACCCTTTCACCCAACTACATGAAGCGCAGTATTCATATTATGGTGGCGCAGGACCTTTATGAAGAGACGCTGGAGGGCGATGAACCAGAACCCCTGGAAGTCGAGACGTTTTCATTTGATCAGTTAATGACGCTGTGTGCCCGGCCGGACTTTACGGAAGCAAGAGTGATCGCAGCCCTGTTTATGGTTCGCGAGCAACTTCAAGCCGGGTTACTGGGTTGACCATTAACCGGCCTGATCCACCTTTGCCAGAGTGCGAGATATGAGCAATCCTGAGTCTTTAATTCCTGAGTTAGTACACATTGCCCGAGAGGCAGGAAAAGGTATTCTTGCCGTCTATCAGCAGGATGATCTCGGGGTACAAACCAAGGCGGATACCACGCCTGTCACCAAGGCTGATCTGGCGGCCAATGCAGTCATCGTTAATGGCCTGGAAGGTTTGCCGGTAACATACCCTCTGCTTTCTGAAGAGTCGGATCATCCCTCCTGGCAGGAAAGAAGAAACTGGCAGCGTTACTGGCTGATTGACCCTCTGGATGGAACCAAAGAGTTTATTAACCGCAATGGTGAATTCTCAGTCAATATTGCCCTGATTGAGAATAACTACCCGCTCCTTGGCATCGTGCATATTCCCGCGACGGATACCACTTACTGGGGAGGTAAAAGTCTGGGCGCGTGGAAACAGGTTAACGATGGTGTTGCTTATGAAATCCGCCCCAGAAAGTTCGCTCCCCAGAAGGAAGTCATCGTTCTTGGCAGCCGCAGTTATGGCACAGAACAGGCCAGTCACTACCTTAACGCACTGAAAGCGGTGTATCCGGGCCTGATATCCAGGAAAGTTGGCAGTGCATTAAAAAGCTGCCTGATTGCTGAGGGTCAGGCTGATATCTATCCCAGACTTGGCCCTACATCGGAATGGGATACCGGAGCTGTTCAGGCAGTTGTTGAAGGGGCAGGCGGATTGTTTCTTAATCCGGATGGCCAGCGGTTCAGTTATAACCTGAAAGAAAGCCTGATTAATCCAGACTTTCTCGTACTGGCTGATAAAACGATTCAATGGAATAATTTCTGGCCGCCGCGTTCCTGAGGGACTGTATGAGCGGCAGATAGCTATCAAAAGACATAATGAATATCATCCACCTCAACCCTGGGGGCTCTGTCGGGTGGATTATCCACCTCACCTTTAATAATGGTGGGAGAGTTCAGCTTAACCTCCTGATCGGGCAGGGCTGAATCATCAATAAGTACTTTAATCTCACCGGTTTCACCACGAAACAGGTATATTTTCCCTTTGATTTTCTTAACAATTTCACCGGAAATCCGAACCAGTTCTTCATCGTCTGAGGTGTTCAGAATTTCTTCAACACTTTGCTTGTGATACATGGGATTTTCGGACGTATCGCTCTGGTCAAGATTAAAACGTGTTTCCTGAGAGCAGGCCGAGGCAATAAAACCTGACAGGATTACTCCTGCTAACTTTCCTTTCGTCATAAGTCTTATCTCTATTCAATCCTTATGTGATTATTCGGCAGTGCCGGATTATGATGCAATATCCATTTAACCCTGTTAAAAACGCTATTTATTTTCGTAGCTATTTTTTCTGTAGCTAATCATAAATAAGATCCATGCTAATTAAGACCCAATTCATAATAGCAAATGCTTTCCGGGTTTGTTCAAAGCCAATAATTATCTATCGAAATAGTTAAACAAACGAAGACGGAACCGTTCAAAAAGAGCACAAAGAAAAGATTTCTTTGTGCTCTTTTTGAACTTCGTGGTTATCCAATTCCAAAACCCATTAAAAATATTGGGGTACCATTACAGTAAATTCGATCCTTTTTTGTGCAGTTCTTTCTGAACGCAACGGGATAAGTAGCCAGAAATATATGATTCCATATGGCCAGCTACTTAATTATGCTAACTTGGGTACCTTGTTGCTGAAAAAAGCATCAAGCACCTTTTGAGTTTCCTCCAGGGGACCTAAATTCCCCAGGTCTTTTGCAATGATGGGTTTCAGTAGCTGCCTGGTATCTGCATCGAAGTAGTCTTTGTCATTCCATTGGAAACTATCCACAACCGAACGAGGGCCACCCCTTAAATTCTCACATGGCTGATCAATATAGTTGATAATATCTTGCAGAAAGTGCAAGGTTTTGATGGTCTTAGGAATAAACATTGACTCTACCCAATGACTGACCTGCATTTGCTGAACGCGACCCTCCGTCCATTGGTCATAACCTCTCATTAGCTCGCTTTTCTCACTTGAAAGTTCAAGGCTGATCAACTGCTGGAAAATATCTTTATAGTTTTCCTCCCATTTATCAGGGGCCGTAGCCAGCTGAAAGGCTAAAATTAACAAATCCTCATATCCCAATTTATGAGAATGGGCGCTACTTAACTGGTCGTCCAGAGAGTCGTGGTGTTTGGGTTTGGAACGATATTCAGACATTTTGTGTAAGACCTTCGTATACGACACCATCAAATGACTGACCCTTTCCATGGTTCCGGTATTATCAGTCGATAATGCGTCAAGCCAGATATCCTTGACCAGACGGAAAAAGACCGGATACTCCAGGAATGAACATTCCTCGATTTTGGGAAAATCTGGCGGAGGGTTATTAACCAACTCCTGAACTTGTTGGGCAAACTCACCAAAATAGTGTTGATAGTCATCTGAAGAATAATTCTTATAGTTGTTTGGATCAAAACTATGATAATGAAGATTTGTATGACCAGGAAATATCCGCGGATGGGCACCCGGGTATGATTCACGGTAGTGAGTGCAGACTTCTTTGGCAGACCCGAAGTCACATAAAAACTGTTGATTATAACCAATAGCCAGAACTGGCCAGCCATAACGGATGTAGGTTGCTGACTCCTTGAGGAACTCTGGCCAATTGCTGACAATCTCGGCCACTTTTTGCTGCTCCGGCCACGCAGAGGTAAGGTGTTCGTCAATTTTTTTGTCCAGACTTTTTTTCAGTGACTCGGCAAACCTGACGACCTCTTGGACTATTTGAGATTGATTACGGAAGCCGAGAGTCTTGTCCATCGCCTCTTTGATGTTGTGAAATGCGGAGGTTGTATCAACGCGTTTGCCGGCAAGCTCCTGGATAATATCAGCCGGAGTTGGTTTAATTGCCCGTTCATATAGCGCCATCTCTCCAGTAATAATATCCTTCTCAGAATACCCAAGCATCTTCAGTTGAAGGCGCTCAGATGAGGTGGTGGTGTGCCGGGAATCAAACGTCCCGGCTACTGCAGGTGTAGTGCCGAACGATAATTGATCAGCACCGCCGACGGCAGTGCGCTGGATAGATGTTTGTGGCTGGATGGAATTCGCCATGTAAACTCCTGAACGTAGAATGAAAACGAAATTCTTGTGATTGACCAGATTAAAAGCTGATATGTTGACTGACTGATCAGTTTTATGGACAACAGGACTAGAATTTTGTTCCCAAACTCTCCCGGTTGGCAGCAGTTCAGTTATAAAAAGCCTGATAAATCCAGACTTTCTCGTACTGGCTGATAAGACGATTCAATGGAATAATTTTGGCCACCGCGTTCATGAAGGACTGTTTGACGGGCAGATGACCATCAAAAAACATAATGGATATCATCCACCTCACCTTTCTCTCCTCAATGTTTGTTCAAATCCAACCATCATCTGTCGATATATTTTTAACCTTTTCATAGTGTTAGTTAATTAAAATTGATTTGGACATCATAACAGTCACTTCGCAATAATATGAGGCCCATTATGCCCCACCTTACCATCCGGAATGCATTCAAGAGCCTGATCTCTCTCGTTCTGGGCATAGTGTTCATGAATCAATGCCTGGCTTCAGAACAAGACTGCACCAACCTGCATGAACTCCAACACTACTCTGAACAACTATTGCCTCTGTGTGAAGCCGATGATTCGGCCACACCGATCCAACTGGCCTCCGATCAGGCTCTGGAAGTCTGTGATGAACCGGATGGCAGTGGCATGTGCAGAACCTATTTCAACGCTACCGGCAATGTGGCAGATGCGCTGGAAGACAATTTTTCCTATGCGCGGTTGATTCCGTTCAACCATCACGATTTTTATATGGCATTTATGTCAGACCCTCAGTACCCATGGTCATGTCAATCATCAAAGGAAAATTGTGATGACCAGGACAAAGCCTGGCAGGAAAATATGAATTATGTGCAAAGCCTGAATGCATTAATGGATGACCTGGGTAAAGAACAACTGGCCGGCGTCGTCATCAATGGCGACCTGACCGCGTTTGGTTATGACTGGCAGTTCGATGCCTACTACCGGCTATACCACAACGAATTAAAAATGAACGTCTATCCGGGCCTGGGAAATCATGATATTTCCAACAATGTTGATGGCTGCTTTTTGAATAACTGTGCTTCCAGAATGATGCTGTATTTACGAGATCATGTGCGTACGTTGAATGTCCGCAGTTTTGACTATCACAGCACGGGGACTTATTTCGAGTTTCCATCACTGAAAAAAAAATTCAGTAAAAGCTTTGCTTATTCCTGGGATATTGGTGACATCCATTTCGTTCAACTCAATAATTACCCAACCTATACGGCACAATGGGATGGCTGGAACTTTGCCCGGACCCGAAGGGATTATTTTGATATCCAATCCGCCAGAGAGTGGCTGGCCAATGACCTGGAACAGGCCAGCAGTGAAGGCAAACATATTATCCTGAACTACCACATATCCGGTTTTACCAATGAGATAAGAGATATCTTGCGGCGATATAAAATTTCTGCCATTTTTGCCGGTCACCTGCACTCTTTTGTAGGCCAGGTTGATTTTCACACCCTGTGGGATTTCTACGGACCAGGTGAGCATCTCCCTGTGTTTCTGGGAGGCGCAACGGTGTTCCAGAAATACATGCTGGTTCGATTTGAAGAAGATCAATTTGAGGTCAGTATTGTGAAAAGTAATCAGAGCGCAAGTTACGAGTTGGAGAGTGAGGGTGTATATCCCCTTTATTAAGTCGTTGGTAGTGACCAACTCACCAGCCGGGCTCCTCACTGCAATCTGAAATATCACTGGCCAATCCGTCCCGAATGGATTCCCGCATTCCCGGTATATCAAGCAGGTGAAGCGTTTCCTGAATAGCACTCCAGGCTGACATTAAGAGTGGTGGTCGTGAGCGCCCAGCGGCCTTCAGGCCAAACCAGGCACAGGGAACTTTCTGACATTTTGGAGTTCTAAGATATGGCATAAACTAATGTCGTTCGGTCTGCTCTTTTATAAATGCCATCATCACTCACACCAAAAGCAGCAACCATTTAATATAGGAAAGTTCTAAGCAGGTTAAGTTCAATTCACTACATTGCTTATTTACACTCAGCGATGTACGCAGCCATTCAGAGAAAAGCAGGGACTTATGGATATATCCGCAGCAAAGCAGGATTTTTTCACTCCACAAGCCTCTCAGAAAAAAAAGCCTGGGGGTCGACAGGGGAAAAAAAAATCCACAATGGGTTATGCACTAGAGTGCAATAATTCGACCAACCCAAGAAAACGTCACAACACCTCTCAGGACTCAGATCAACTCTCCCCCCGTGCAAAGGTATTGAAAACACGTAAAATTACTCCGCCCATAACAATGCAGGCAAACATTCTCCATGACCAGATTTTTACAGATCTGACCGAAGATCCAAAACAAGGCAAGGGTAAGAAAATTTTTGGGGATTTCTGGGGTGCTTTTAAAAGTATTCTGGATGCATTCTGTAACCAATACCATGGTGATGATACCCCCATAATTGAAGAAAATATCCTGGCAGCATGGATGCCCTGCAAAGATATAACCAGAGAAAATGACAAGAAGTTAGTCAAAATTGTCTGGGGTGATCGTTATTGCAAAATCACAACGGTTAATTATTTTTGGGATCAGGCAAAGAATATGGTTTTACGAGGCATCAAGGAAGGTGTAAATTACTTCTCTTATGAAACTGAATACAAAACCGGTAAAAAACCAATAACTGCATGGGAATGTCTGGACATATTTTTAACACAATTCATAAGCCGGAAAGGATGGAAAGGATCAGCAGCATTGCTCAGAGAGAAACTGACTTCATCGTTGAAAGACCCAAAGCCAACCGAATCAGACAAGAAAAAAATCAGTATTAGACACTGTGACCAATTTCTCAAACCTGAAGACATTGACAGCAAGGGTCTGCAGCTTTTTGGTAAATATCAATGGCGAGCAATCACTAAACTGATTGCAACATCCTACAATGGTTATAGACCATCCCAACAGGAAAACTGTACACCCGAGGTTCATGATATTTTCCACCAGGCATTAAAAGACTTTATTCAGATAATGCCAGAAATGCCCGGTATGGATGAAGTAGATGATCTTCATCCTGAAACTGGAGCGCCTATAAGAAGGACAATCGCAACGACTGAATTTAACATAAGTTCATCAGCTAATAAGCTTAATTCTGAACAAACGTTTGCTACATTGATCTATCCATTTATTCATGCTGAAAAATACGATCTGATGACAAAGGATATTGAGAAATATGAGTTCCTGCTAGCGGCGGTAATGAATTTAAAGCACTACTACTTTATCGTGGTAGACCCCAGAAACACCAGTAAAGAAGAATTTAGAAATGATGAATTATGGAAAAAAGAGCATAAGTACCATAGTATTTTTCCTTTTCTACTTTCATTTAAACCAGGTGTTAGCTCTATACCCAGCAGTGAAAATCCTGAAATTGGAGAAGATATAAATTATGATGCTTTAAAAAATTGTTTTTCTTCAGAAAATGAATTATCCACAGTAAAAAATATAAATCTTGAACTTGAATCAAGACTTACTAACTCTGAAAAAAATATATCAAATCTTATAAACGAAAAAAAATATCTGGAAGAAAAAATAGAGTTACTTTCTTCAGATAATACAGACATAAAAGATGAAAACAAAAAATTAACTGATCAACTACAAAATCACAAGAAAGAAATCTCTGAATATAAAAAACAAATACAATCAACAGAAGAAAAACTGCAAGAAGCCAATCAATTACTGTTAAAAAAAGAAGAGGAAATTAAAGAAAAACTCACATTAACTAAAGAAAATCAACACCTGACAGAAGAGCTAAAACTATCAAAAGAGTCAGCAATATCGTTAGAGGGTGAAGTAAAATCACTGACAGATACCATAGGATTTCTAAAAGACAAACTAGGCAAACTTGAAGAAGAACATAAAAGCATTGAAGAACAATGCAAGAAAAACATAAGTGAAATATACCCGCAAAAAAAAGAAACAAAAAAAAATAAATCAGGAGATAAAGAGCCGCCCACCCCATTAAGATCAATGAAAAACATGGTAGAATCCATGTGCTTGATAACAAGAGAAACACAGGAAGAGGCTGCCTATCTGCAACAAAAATTAATGAAAGAAAAAATCACAAGCCAAAAGTCAATTAAAGAAGCAAAATCATTTAGAGATACCCTTTCTGACAGGGAAAAACAGATTAAAAAACTGGAAAAGGAGATCCAATCAGCAAGAGAAGAAAGTATAGCTTCCAATGATACATTACTTGAAAGCAGTACAAAGATAAAGGAGTTAAAAATTCACCATCAAAATGAAATAAAAACAAGAACAAAAAAAATAGAAGAACTAAAACAAAATTACACCAAAAAAATAAATCATCTGGAAGAAGAAATCAACAACCTTAAAAAGCAGAAAAAAACAAACCAGGATGAATTAAAAAACCTGAAACAGTATCTCAATGAAGCAAATTCAAAATTAAAAAGAAACAATGATATTTTGTACAAAAGTTTAAGGAATAAAATCACAGAACTCTCAAAAAAGATCAAAGAAAAAGAAAAAGATATTAAAGAGAAAGATAAAGGGCTGACATCTATAAAAGACCAGATTACAGAACACAGAACAAACTCAGAACAATTAGTAGGTAAAGTTAATGTTCTGGAAAGCAATATTAAAACTTTAGAAAAAGAGAGAGAACTTCTTTGTCAATTACTCAGAGAATCCAGCAACCAGGATGAAAAAATCAAGTTTGAATCCGAAATCAATCACCTTAAAAAAGAGCTATTAAGTTCTAAGGAAAGCATCAAAGTGTATGAGAGTGATTTGAAAAAAATGAAAGACAAGCAAGACTCTCTGTTATCCGAATTAGAAAATATTAAACACGAACTAGCCAGAAAAGAAACAGAGGAACGTGAACAACTAATAAAAAAAAAGAATCTAGAAGATAAATTGAAATTGACTGAGGTAAGTGCTTTACAGTCACAATCGGAAGTAAGTAGCCTGAAAAAGGAATATGAAAGACGTATTAAAGCATATGAGAGTGATTTAAAAACATTAAAAGACAAACAAAGTTCTCTTTTGTCTGAATTAGAAAATATTAAATCTGAGCTTACCAATAAAGAATCAAATGAACGTGAACAGCTAATAGAGAAAAATAATCTGATAGATAGCCTGAAAGAGAGTAAAGCAAGTATTTTACAACTGCAAACAGAAGTCACTTCCCTGAAAAGACATGAAGATTGTTTAAGTACAGAAAATAAAAAACTTAATACCTGGTTGACTGAGATCAGATCAGATCTTAAACAGTCAATATTGGAAAAAGAAGCTGTTGGGCAAGACCTGAGTCTTGCCCAAGATGCACTGACCAAGCAAACAGAACTCATTAAAATAATACGTCAAGAGTCTAGCCATACACAAAATGAATTGGAAAGAACTCAAGATAAAAACAGCCAATTGAAAGACCAGGACATCCTTTTTATCCAGCAACAGGCATTACTGCTGGATGAAGACCAACGTTTAGAACAAGTACAGAGAGAACTCATTTGCACAAAAGCTCTGGCAGACGCGAAATGTCGTGAAGTCGATGAATTAAAGAAAGAAATGAATAACCTGAAAACAAATGTTCCTGCAATCAATCATACTGTTAATCAGCAGCTCAATATTCTCCAGATGACGCCTGATCAACTACTGGACTACCAAACGGGAATGGAAACACTCCTCAGGCAGAAAGATATTACCATTGATCTATTACATGAGATGTTGGCTGCAAATGCACAGACAGCAAAAATCCAACCCGGGCCTTCTCAACTGGCACCGTTAAATCCTGAGGCCGTTGTTCCTGTCGGGACCAGCACCAACCCAGCTAAGGTGAATAGCCCTACTGGCATTAGTAATGAAACCGGTATTGCATTTTCTGTCCTATGCCAACAATTATTGCAAGACGAAAACCCGACATCTGAGCCTGACATCGTTCAGCCACCATTGACCTCAGCAGGTACAGAGTCAGCACGAGCAGTGGCAACAGTCACACCTCAACAACTATCAATGTGTGGTCCGGGGACTTTCAATTCAGGTTCACAGTGGCCCGTACCCGGAGGACAACTCTCAACTATATCGATGAGCACTCCTGTGCAGGAGAGCACCGGGTCAGCCCCAAATACCAACGAATTACAATACAGAAGGTCAGCTTTAAATACCTCCGGATTACCATTCCCCAGGCTAGAAACCACATCCCTTCGCACTTCAGATGCTGACACACCATGGAACTTTGAATCTATTCCCTCCCTGCTTGGCATTATCACTGATTTAGACGATATGTCCTCTGTAGAGCCTATATTTAACGCACCAGTCCCTGACCAACCCGCATCGCCAAAGTCCAGAGATAGTTTTCCTTTCAATAATAATTCCCGGGAGCTTGTCAGACTTAAGCATCTGTAGCGAGGATTGCGAGAAATTGAGCCTAAAAATTTCAGATTCTGAGGAGAATAGCGGGGCTATTTAATGAAGAAGCAGGGATTTTAGACCAATTTCGCAACCGCACGACTGCATGGATGCAGGAGCTCGGAGCAGTTGCCGCGTAGGACAGTCTTAAGTCCGACAGGACGTCTAACTCCTTGAGGGCCATGCCGGTATCAGGAATAATACTTCTCTCAATCACCTGAGGTTACCACCACGAACAGGATTGAATGAGCATATGGACGCAGTTGCGAAAAAATACCGTCCCGGGAAAATCCGGGAAAATAATAAAAAAAGCATTCTGGCCGCTGCCGAACAGGAGTTTGTGACCCATGGCTTCAAAGGCACTACCATGCAGCGCATCGCGGAACGGGCAAACCTGCCCAAAGCCAACGTTCACTACTACTTCAGCAATAAGCTCTCGCTCTATGCTGCCGTTCTGTCGCATATCCTCAAGCTATGGGATCAGAGCTTTAACAGCCTCAGTCCTGAGGATGACCCGGAAGAGGCGCTGGCCGCCTACATCCATACCAAAATCATGTTCTCCCGGAAGAATCCCCTGGCCTCCAGACTCTTTGCCCAGGAAATCATCAATGGCGGTCCGCACCTGACAGAGTATTTTGGCGAGGACTATCAGATGTGGTTTCGGGGACGGGCACAGGTGTTCAAGGCATGGTCTGACCAGGGAAAAATGGATGCGGTCGATCCTGTGCATCTTATCTTTCTGCTCTGGTCATCCACACAGCATTATGCAGACTTCTCTTACCAGATAGCCCGGGCCATTGGAAAAGATACGCTTGAGCAGTCTGACTATGACCAGGCAACAGAGACATTAACCCGGATAGTCCTGAAAGGTCTGGGTATTACTCCAAACCAGCGTTAAACCTAACTGGCAACATCGACCTTTTCTCTCCTCATTCCAGCGATGAAAGGTTGATATCATTGAAAGCCAGAAGAGGAACCTAATAATCATTTTGAGGTCAAACTGCGGTATTTATAGTTGCAGGGTTTTATTCTGAAAGCATCCCCATCAAGCCACCCCCATCGAAGGCCTGCTGGCCGGGTTAGTCACCAAGCCGGATCAAGTGGAATTCCAAACCGCTCCACAAGTACATTTAATGGTCAGAGAGTATCAAAACTGCAGTCCCATAGAGATAAAGCCTCCACCACGGATCATGGCAAGCAACTTGAAGACGACTTCTGGAATAATAAACCATTACAAGGACGAAAAATCACCCCGGCTCAAGTGCTCAGAGCCTATGGAAATGACAGGACTTCTCTGAGACGTGGCTTCTTCCTGCAAAAGCTCTGCTTACAGAACATTTTACAGGGCAATAGAAAAGTTACCCCGGAGCAGGTCATTCAGGAATTCAACCGGCAACCAGGCCAATATAATAAGCACAAATTACCAATAGCACGCTTCAAGGCGGAATGCTGCCTGAAGGGCCTGACGCTAAATGGTCATAAGGTCTCAACGGATGCGGTGGTCAAGAATTTTCAGGCACTCAAAGCCCCCCTGGAGCTGGCGCGTTTTAAAGAACAATGTTGCCTGAAAGACCTGACAGTAAATGGCCAGCGGGTCACACCGGAGGCGGTGGTTCACGATTATCAGGTGACCAATGCAACACTGGAACTGGTGCGCTTTAAGGAAATGTGTTGCCTGAAGGGCCTGTTGTTGAATGGCCATCACGTCACACCGGAGGCGCTGGCCAGGGATTATCAGGCAATCAACGCAACACAGGAGTTGGCATACTTTAAGGAACTGTGTTGCGTGAAGGGCATAATGTTGAATGGCCAGCCGGTTACACCGGATGATGTGATTAAGGGGTTCAGGGGTACCCCGGAAAGCAAACTGTCAATAGCACGCTTCAAAGCGGAATGTTGCCTGAATTGCCTGCCGTTGCGTGGCCAGCCGGTTACGCCGGAGGCGGTGGTTAAGGATTTTCAGGCAGTCGGCGTCCTCCTTGATCTGGCGCACTTTAAGGAACAATGCTGCCTGAAAGGCATGACATTGAATGGTCAGCTGGTTGCACCGGAAACGGTGGTTAAGGATTTTCAGGCCGCCGGAGCAACCCTGGGGCTGGCGCGCTTTAAGGAACATTGCTGCCTGAAAGGCATAACATTGAATGGTCGTCTGATCACACCGGAGGCGGTACTTAAGGATTATCAGGCAGCTAACGCAACACTTGAGTTGGCGTGCTTTACCGAACTCTGTTGGCAGACAGGCCTGCCGATACATGGCCAGCACGTCACACCGGAGGTGGTGGTTAAGCATTATCAGATGGCCAGCGCCACACTGGAGCTGTCCCGTTTCAGGGAGCAATGTTTCCTGAAAGGCATAATGCTGAATGGCCAGCCGGTCACACCGGATGCGGTGGTTAAGGGTTATCAGGTTGCCAATGCACAACTGGAGCTGACCCGGTTTAAGGAACAATGCTGCCTGAAGGGCCTGAGGTTAAATGGCCAGTGGGTAACATCGGATGAAGTGGTGAATGACTATCAGGCAGCCAGAGCAACAACGGAGCTGGCGCTCTTTAAAGAACGATGTTGCCTGAAGGGTCTGCCATTGAATGGCCAGCCAGTCATACCAGACACCGTGGTTAAGGATTATCTGGCCGCCAGGGCAACACTGGAGCTGGCTCGCTTTAAGGAACAATGCTGCCTGACAGGCTTGTTGTTAAATGGGCGGCCGGTCACGCCAGAGGCGGTGGTTAAGGCCTTCCCGACTACTCTCGATGGCAAACTGGGAATAGCACGCTTTAAGGAACAATGTTGCCTGACAGGCTTGATGTTGAATGGCCAGCCAGTGAAACAGGATGCGGTGGTTAAGGATTTTCAGGCCGCCAGGGCACCACTGGGGCTGGCACGTTTCAAGGAACAATGTTGCGTGATGGGCCTGGCATTAGCCGGTCGGCAGGTCACACCCGATGAGGTGGCCAGGGATTTTCAGGCAGCCAGAGCCACTCTGGAGCTGGCACGCTTTAAGGAACTATGTTGTCTCAGGAACCTGGCATTGAATGGCCAGCCGGTCACACCGGATGCAGTGGTTAAGGATTTTCAGGCCGCCAGGGCAACACTGGAGCTGGCACACTTCAAGGAACTGTGTTGCCTGAAGGGCCTGGCATTGAAGGGTCAGCAGGTCACAGCGGATACGGTGGTTGAGGCGTATCCCGATAGTCCGGAGGGCAAACTGGGGAAAGCGCGCTTCAAAGCGGAATGTTGTCTGAAGGGCATGGCGTTGAATGGCCAGCCGGTCTCACCGGATGCGGTGATTGAGGATCTTCAGGCAGCCAGGGCAACACTGGAGCTGGGTCGCTTTAAGGAGGAATGTTGCCTCAGGGGCATGTCACTGAAGGACCAGCAGGCCACTCCGGATGCGGTGGTCAGGGGTTTCCCGGATAGTCCGGAAGGCAAACTGGGGGTAGCGCGCTTTCAGGAGCAGTGTTGCCTGATGGGCCTGCTGTTGAATGGCCAGCCGGTCACACCGGATGCTGTGGTGAAGGGTTTCCCGGATAGTACCGCAGGCAGACTGGGGATAGCGTGCTTTAAGGAAAAATGTTGTCTCAGGGGCCTGGCGTTGAATGGCCAGCCATTGACACCGGATACAGTGGTTAAGGGCTATAAGGCAGTCAGAGCAACGCTGCAACTGGCGCACTTTAAGGAAAAATGCTGTCTGAGGGGCTTGCTATTGAATGGCCAGCCAATCCAACCGGATACGGTGGTAAAGGCGTTCCCGGAGAGTATGGAAGGTACACTGGGGATCGCACGATTTAAGGAGAAATGTTACCTGAGAGGCATTACTCTGCGAGGCCCGCAGCTCACATCAGATGAGGTGGTCAGGCATTTCCCGAACAGTCCGGAAGGCAAACTGGCGATAGCGCACTTCAAGGAACTGTGTTGCCTGAAAGGCCTGCTGTTGAATGGCCAGCAGGTTACAACGGACAGGGTGGTTGAGGATTTTCCGGACAGTCCGGAAGGCAAACTGGGGATAGCGCACTTTAAGGAAAAATGTTGCCTGAGGGGCCTGGCGTTGAAAGGCCAGCCAGTCACACCGGATGCGGTGGTTAAGAGCTTCCCGGATAGTCCTGAAGGCCAGTTGGGGGTGGCGCGCTTCAAAGCGGAATGTTGTCTGAGGGGTTTGCTGTTGAATGGCCAGCTGGTGACGGCGGACGCGGTAGTCAACGATTTTGAACGCATTGGCAGATTGCTGGAAATCGCTATTTTTTATGCTCAGCTGGCATTGAATGCGAAAAAACTGAATGGCCGTTATCTGGGTAACAAGGACGTATTGGAAGCGTTTAATCAAGTCCCCGGGGATCAATCGGCAAGGCAAACCAGATACCTGATTGAAAGGCTGAAACACTCTCAGTGGTGGGATGAAAACAACGACGCTCAGGATTTGCTGCAAGAGGCCTGGCAAATCCTGAACAACGCATCAGTCAAAGGGGATGAGCAACACCGACTGCAATGTATATTGAAATTCATGGCTATGCAGCATGAACTGTCCATTGATCAACAGAGCGTGTCGGCAGAGCAGGTATTGCAATCCATCAACACCCTGAGACACTCATTTCAGAAAGCACGGCTGCATTTCTTCTTCCTGGCCTACTGCTATCTCACCAGCCATGGGGTTAATGGACATCAAATCGAAAAGGATCAGGTTCTGGAGTGCCTACAGAGTTTTACTGAAGTCAGCAAACTGCAACATGCTTTAGGCTGCTGGTTTGAGCAATGCAAATCCGAAGCCGATGTAATGGGTAATCTACTGCTTCAAAAGGAAAATATTTTTACTCCGGGGAGTAACAGCGCACAAGGATACGTAGCCACTCAGGCAACAAACGCCGGTGTAGCGCACACCCGGCAGCTATGGCCAAATGGACCGGTTTTTTTGGACAAGCAGGTTCCGCAGTTAACCGCACTCACACTTAAAGCACTGGATATTATTCAGGAAATCAATATTTCCTGTACCGACTTCCCCATTCTGATTACCGGTTCTTTCGCACGTTGTTTGCAGAATATGTGTTCAGTATTTAATGACATTGACATTATCTGCGCGACAGAAAAGTCGGCCAGAATACTCTGTGAAAAGCTGCGGGCACTGATCACAGACAAGGGTACAGACATTCCCAAAAGTATTGTCATCTGGGAAGTCCCGGGGTGTCAGGAGATCAGACTGCCAAATGGCTTCAATATTCATCTTAAAGACGGTGATTTCGGGATAAAAGCCATGGGGCTTCAGGTCAGTGTTGATGCCAGAGTCGTCCATGAAAATGCCCCACAATTGGCCGTTCACGTCCACGGTGTTCAGAGACCTGTACAATGTTTGTCGTTTACTGAAGAAACCCGATTACTGAACGATACGCTGGAATACCTCGCTGAGAGCCTTGATCCGCTCACCGTAAGGCTACAAAAAGGGGAGGTATTTAAAATACCACGAACCATTCTTTTTAATGCCCCTCAAAACAGCAATGAGCGTATTTATGGCTTGCTGTTACGCTGCCTGCTTACTCTGAATAAAGCCAGGCAATTCATCACCCTGAACTGTGCAGGCAATCCCGGGAAACCGGACTGCCGCAGTCATCAGCTGCAAAAAGAACAACTACGGCTTTATGCACTGACTGAGAATCTGCACATGAAATTGACCAGCCATGTTTGCCGTAATGATTTTGAGCACAGAATTAACAACTGGCTATCGACAACTCAGTCTGTTAATGATTGTCCGACCGATAAGAAAGAGTTTATCCAGGCACTGCTGGCGATGATGCACGCTTAATAACTCAAATCGGTATTGTTAAGTAGTTGGCCAAATGGAACTTAATGATCATTTTTCAGTCAAAGGGAATGTTTTTCGTTCAGGTGTGCAGGGTTATATTATGAAGCCAACTACCTCAACCTTCTCCCCCCCAGAGTCCGCTGGCTATGTTGACCAACGAGCCGGTTCAGGCGAGATATCTGGCCGATCTGCAAGCACCTTTAACGGTATGGAAATATCAACCCTTGAGTCTTGCGGACGAACAGCCACCACTGCATATGAACGCATCAGTATGGAGATTGCCTTTTGGCAAAACAAACCATTACAAGGACGTCAAATTACCCCGGCTGTGGTACTTAACGCCTATGGAAATGATACAACATCCCTTAGAAGTGGCGTCTTCCTGCAAAAACTCTGCCTGCGAAACATTCCCCATAACAATCGACAAGTAACCCCGGACCAGGTCGTTCAGGAGTTCAACCGACAGCCAGATCAAAACGATGAGTACAAATTAGCCATCGCACGCTTCAAAGCGGAATGTTGCCTGAGGGGGCTGCCGTTGAATGGCCAGCAGGTTACACCGGATGAAGTGTATAAGGACTTCATGGAGAGTCCGGCTGGCAGCGAGGAGATAACGCTCTTCAACACCAAACGTTATCTAAATGGTTATACTGATCGTCAGGTCGACCCGGGTCATGATCCTGAAGGATACGCAGCCTCTACCTTTCAGCATCAGGCTTCTGCTGCCGTTAGAAGAGCGCTTCCCTTATCAGACAATCAGGTTCCGCAGTTAAATGTGCTAACTCGCAGAGCACTGGAGATGATCCAGGAAATCAATGAGTCTTATAACACGCCCCCCATTCTGGTTACCGGTTCATACGCGCGTTTTTTACAGAACCGTCGTGCATCATTCAAAGGTATTGACATTATCTGCTCGACTGAAGATTCGGCCATGAAACTCTTTAAAAAGATGCAAGCGCTTATGGAAGCACTTGACATTGACCGGGATTTAGGTGCCAACGACGACTTCTTCATCCTCCCAATACCCGGATGCCGGGCGATTCAACTACCAAATGCTTACACTATTCATCTTAAAGACACCAGCTCAGACATCCCGGGTCCGGGGCTTATGGTCAGTGTTGACGGCAGAGTCATCAATGGACATTCAGCACCATTGGCCATTCGTGTTCCTGGCGTTGAGAGGCCGTTATGGTGTTTGTCGTTTGCTGAAGAAACCCGGTTACTGAACGATACACTGGAACACCTCATAGGAAACCTTAACCCGCTGACAGTTGAACTGAATCAAGGGGCAGCGTTTGAGTTACCTCGCACCATTCTTTTTGGCTTCCCAAAAAACGGCAAAGAGCGTATTTATGGCTTGCTTGTTCGCGCGCTGCTTACCCTGGATAAAGCCAGGCAGTTTATCTCCATATTCGCTGAAGAAGAGCCTGACGGCCAGCTGCAAGCGCAACAACAGCGCCTTCGTACACTTGCTGCGATTCTGCAGAGGAAATTGAGCAGGCATATTTGCCGCAGTGATTTTGAATGCAGAGTTTCCTGCTGGCTATCGACGGTTCCGCATGTAAGTGACTTCGAGATCAAGAAGGTGGAATTTATCACATCACTGTTAAAGATGATGCATCCTGAGCTACATCGGATAGACTCAACTCATTGAATATTTGATCGCCGGTAACTCAATCAGAATCTTTCAACCTTCTGTCTCAGGCCAGGTTATGTCAAACACTTTCCAGTTCTTGCAGTTTGGTTCCTGCGAAATATGTGGCCTTGCTCAATTACCGGAGCAATTGGCTTGCCTTATGGTTCCACTTGATCAGAACAAGATGCGTTTTTTCACTCTCTTTTATTGCGCCGATAACCCTCAATGCCACCTGAAAGCCATTGATAAGTTGTCAGAAAAAGAAGGTAAGCGATATTCAGGAATCCAATGCCGCTGACTATTTTGACTTTGCACATGTTGAACTCAAGGTTTCTTGTTCAAATTGCAGGAGGTATGACATCAGATGAACTTTAAAATAGCGCCGATGCAGTCTCGTATGCCATGGGATAATCCTTATGGCATGTGTCGAATCAATTCTGCCGCAGTATGCACTTTCAATCAGTTTAATGTCCAGCAAATTGACACTCAATTCCAATACTCCATACCAACCACAGAGGAAAGTACAAATCCCCCCCGACGTAGTTATGTTGAACGAAAAAACAGGCGCGCCGATAATGAAAAAAGACGCAGGAAAACCATGAATCAAGCCTACCAGGCACTTCGAAATAAAATTCCCGGAGCATCCAATCAACAATTAACAAAGATAGAGATTTTGATACAAGCCACGGCATACATTCAACAATTACAAGACCAACTTGGAGGCTGACCTATAAAACAACATTTAGTCTTATAAAATCGGATTTTTAGACCAATTTGCTGTCGCTGCAGTAGGGCAGTCTATTCTCGGATAGCCTCCCGGGCAGCTCAATCAGGTTAGAAATTAAGCAGTTAACCAATATCATACTGCTACTGACTTATCAGTCAGTTTTAAAAGCAGGCAAGACGGAAGTAGCAGAATCTGATTCAAGCTCATTTTTTGTTGCCTTGTCAGACACTCTTATAAGAGCGCCAGCTTGCTGACCAGCGCTTCTTGCCAGTTGCCTGTCACCGGTGCTCATGAAAACTTTATAGTAAGCCTTATGATAAGCATGTTGGTAAGACTTCAAGACAACCTGCCCTTTTTCGGACTGTGCCCAGGCCAGGTAAGTAGCCTTCCGTTTCGCAGACACACGGTAAGCCTTCCCTTTCTCGGACTGTTCCCAGGCTCGTTTGACAGCCTTCCCTCTCTCAGACTGTGCATAAGCCCTGCGGCAAGCCTTCCCTCTCTCAGACTTTGACCAGGCATTCCTGGCAGCCCTTCCTCTCTCAGACTGTTTGTAAGCCTTCTGGCGTGCCCTCCCTTTCTCAGACTGTGCGTAAGCCTTCTGGGAAGCCTTCCCTCTCTCAGACTGAAACCAAGCCTTTCGGACAGCTTTCCCTCTCTCGGATTGACGGTAAGCCTTTGTGTAAGCGTTCCTTCTTTCCGACTCCGCCCGGGTTCGTTTGGAAGCCTTCCCTTTCTTAGACTGTGTGTAAGCCTTCTGGCAAGCCTTCCCTTTTTCAGACTTTGCGTAAGCCTTCTGGCAAGCCTTCCCTTTTTCAGACTTTGCGTAAGCCTTCTGGCTAGCCTTCCCTTTTTCAGACTTTGCGTAAGCCTTCTGGCTAGCCTTCCGGACAGCTTTCCCTCTCTCGGATTCACGGTAAGCCTTCCCTCTTTCGGACTCAGTACGGGCTCGTTTGGAAGCCCTTCGTTGCTGAGGTTGTACGTAAGTCTTATCATGATCGATGTTCAAAGATTCGCCAGCTCCTGAAACAGACGCTTCAACATCCAACTCATTTCCTGCTGTTTCTTTCAACGTTGTGATAAGTGGAGGAGGATGATTACTTAAACCGTATGAGTGAGAGCTCACTTCATCGATCATACTCCAAACCTGCTCAATTCTTATTTCTGATTGATTGGATAGAATTCTGTTATTTTGTTCGGCCTCCTGATATTTCCCAGGTTTATGTGATATGTCTAGCGGCTTGATTTTTTCAGGTTCTTGCGAATAAATAATCCTGACGGGCATTTTTTTAAAACGGGAATCATTGAAAGGGTTATGGAAGTTTTCACCATATGGAATCAAGGGGTTTATATAATTATTTGGTGCAGTTTGATCAACTCGCAGCCCGAATACCAAACCACTTTGCTGCGACCAGTCTTTAACAGTGAATCCACTGCCCGACATAACAGACTCATACGCTTTTCGGGATCCCGAATACAAAAAGTGTGAATTAAAATACGGAGTAGACATTGAATTATTGAGTTATTGAATTAATGACTAGGACTATGCTTTCTTATAAAAGTTCCTACCTGAAAGATACTACTCCATATTTATGTCAGCCAGGCATAGCTATCAATAATTGAGGTTGATTCAAGCTCATTTATTTTTTGTTTTATTTGATTTTTTTATAAAGGCGGTAGCTTGCCTGCCTGCAATTCTTGCTTGCGCTTTATCACCGGTATTCTTGAAAACTTCACTGTAAGCCCTTCTGTAAAGCATCTGGTAAGCCTTACCCCTCTCTGAATTTCTCCATATCCGTTTAGACTCCTTCCCTTTCTCGGAGTTTGCCCAGGCCTGTCTGGCAGCCTTCCCATTCGCAGACTCACGGTAATTCTTCCGGTTAGCCTTCCCTTTCTCAGAGTCATCGTAAGCCTTCCGGAGAGCCTTCCCTCTCTCAGACTGACGGTAAGCCTTCCGGTAAGCTCTATGGTATGCCTTACCTTCCTCGGACTGAGACCAGGCTCGTCTGGCAACCTTCCGTTTGTCGGTCTGTTCGTATGCATTCCGGGAAGCTTTTCGTTTATCGCTCTGTGCATAAGCCTTAAGGAAAGCCTTCCCTCTTTCGGACTTCACGTAAGCCTTCTGGTAAGCCCTATAGTAAGCCTTCCCTGCTTCAGACCGATCCCAGGTTCGTTTTTTCGGAGGCCTCCGTTTCCCGGTCTGCTCACAGACCTTCCGGGAAGCATTCCCCTTTTCGGATTCATGGTGAACCTTCTCTTTCCCAGACTGTGTGCAAGCCTTATCAGGAACTACGGCCAGAGATTCACCAGATCCTGAAGCGGGAGCTTCAGCATCCAAACCATTTTCAGCAGTTTCTCTCAACGCTGAGGTAAGTGGAGGATGATCAGTATTTACAAAGTATGAGTGAGAACACGCTTCACCGGCCATACCCAACACCTGATGAGTTCTTGAATCTGATTGACTGGTAAGAATTCTGTTATTTTTGTCGTCCTCCGGTTGTGCCTTGGGTTTAGGTAAGAAGTCTAACGGCTGGCTTTGTTCAAATTCTTGAGAATAAACCACCCTGACCGGCACTGTTTTAAAACGGGAATCATTGAAAGGGTTATGGAAGTTTTCACTATATGGAATCAAGGGTTTTACATAATTATTTGGTGCAGTTTGATTAACTCGCAGCCCGAATACTAAACCACTTTGCTGCGGCCGGTCGTGAAAAGGCAATCCACTGCCCGTCACAACAGTTTCATACGCTTTCTGAAATATTGAATACAAGGAGTGTGAGTTAGAATAAGGAGTAGTCATTGATTTGTTGAATTATAAGATTGTTGAATTCATGATTAGGACTGTGCTTTCCTGTAAAAGTTCCTATCTGACAGACCAAACTTAATATTTAACCTGGCACTTAAAGGTTTATTCAAGCGCATTATTTTTTGCTTTATTTGACTCTTTTATAGAAGCAGCAGCTTGCCTGCCAGCAAATCTTGCCTGTTCTAAATCACGGGTATCCCTCAAAGCCCTATAGTAGGCATTCTGGTAAGCCCTCCGCACAGCCTTACCCTTTTCGGAGTTACGGTAAACCTTCTGGTAGGCCTTTCGGGCAGCCTTCCGTTTCTCGTCCTGTTCATGAGCATTATCAATAATGATGGTTAGAGATTCGTCGGATTTTGCAGCAGAAGCTGTAAAGTCCAACTCATTACCAGCAGGCAATGGATCAGAACTTTCACCAGCCATACTCCAAACCCGATCAGTTCTTAATTCCGGCTGGCTGGCAGGAGTTCTGGTATTTCGACCAGCCCCCTGGCATGCCCCGAGTCTATATGATAAGTCTAACGGTTTACTTTGTTCATATTCTTGAGAATAAATAACCCTGACTGGCATTTTTTTAAAACGGGAGTCATTTAATGGGTTATGAAAGCTTTCACCATATGGAATGAAGGAATTCATATAATTACTTGTTGCAGTTTGACCAACTTGCAGCCCGAATACTGATCCATGTTGCTGTACCCTTGCTGTAAAAGCCGATCCCCTGTTCGACATAACAGACTTATACGCTTTCTGAAATTCCGAATACAAGGGATAAAAGTTAGAATGCGGATCAGACATTGAATTGTTTAATTACTGAATTATTTATTGTGACAACTCCTTCTTATAAAAGTTCCGGCCTGACGCAACAACATTTAATATTTATGTTGCAGAGCATCACTGGGGCCAGAAGCAGAACCGCTAAAATCCAACTCATTTCCTGCAAGTGATCTATTTCGTTGCAACTGCTTACTGTCCAGTTGAGGATCAGTAATTTCACAAGGATTTTGTACATCAACAACTAATGAGCTTTCTGTGTTTGATTGCCCTAATGCTAAAATAGACTGGATAGAAAAACGCTCTTTATCAGGAATATAGGCGGGGGCATGATCATTTTTCTGCATTTTTGTTCTGCCCGGTAAGTAGAGTGGCTGATCTTTTTCAGTATCGTTATCGACAATGGCTATCGATCTTTTTTCAAACCGGGGGTCATCAAATATATTTTGAAAAGATGCCATTGGCTGATAAAGGCGGCTTTCAGTCGTATCATCAGCATGCATAGTATATAGAGCAGAGCTACTTCTGAAACTTGGCGGGAGAAAGCCTGACATAGCGATATAAACTGCTTAAAAGTCGGCAACTCACGGATAAACAATAGTTCATTTGTCGTGCAATATTTTTCCTGGCTGACGATCAAGAACCTGTTTACTCTCTAAAAGGCTCATTATTGTTTGCTTTATTGGATTCTTTTAAAAAGACGGTAGCTTGCCTACCAGCGATTCTTGCCTGTTCAATATCACCGGTAACCCTTAAAACCTTATTATAAGCGTTACGGTAAGCCTTCAGGTAAGCACGTCCTTGCGGAGACTCACGGTAAGCTTTTTGGTAAGCCCTCCACTTCTCGGTCTGACGGTAAGACTTCTGGTAAACCCTCTGATAAACCTTCTGGAAAGCTTTCACTCTCTCGGACTGATTATAAGCCTTTCGGTAAGCCTTTCGCTTCTCGGTCTGTTCGTAGGCTTTGAGGTAAGCCTTTCGGTAAGCCTTCCGCTTCTCGGTCTGTTCGTAGGCTTTGAGGTAAGCCTTTCGGTAAGCCTTCCGCTTCTCGGTCTGTTCGTAGGCTTTGAGGTAAGCCTTCCGCTTCTCGGTCTGTTCGTAGGCTTTGAGGTAAGCCTTCCGTTTTTCCGACTGCTCGTAAGCCTTCCCTTTGCTGGACTGACGATAAGCCTGCTGGTAGGCTCTCCGTTTCCAGGACCGCGCGCAAGCCTTCCCTTTCTCAGACTGCGCCCATGCTCGTCTGCGAGCCTTCCCTTTTTCGGACTGACGGTAAGCCTTCTGGTAAGCCCTCTGATAAGCCTTTTTTCGCTCAGACTGTGCGTACGCCTTCCGGACAGCTTTTAATTCCTCGGACTCACAGTCATCCTCATGGGTGCTGGTCAGAGATTCATCAGAGCCGGAAACCGTAGCTTTATCATCCAACTCATTTCCTGCAGGCGATGTATCTCGTTGCAGCTGTTCACTATCCAGTTGAGGATTAGCAACTAATGTGTTTTGTGAGGTTGATTGCTCTAACCCTAAAATAGACTGGATCGAAAAACGTTCATTACCAGGAATATATTTGGGAACATGATCATTATTCCGAGGTTGTATTCTGACAGGTAAGTAAAATGGATGGTCTTCTTGAAGATGGCTACTAACCATTAGTATCGACCTTTTTTCAAGCCGGGGATCACCTGATGGATCATTAAAAAGCACCTTTGGCTGCTGGAGACGGTGTTTAACAGTTTCATCAGAACGCATAGCACATTGAAAATTTGCTACGTCCACAACTTCACGAAAGAAAGCCTGACAGGATGTGGCAGACTGCGAATAAGCACTATCTCGAAAATAAGAAAAGTGATCTGCAGCTATATTAAAACCAGCAAAGTAGATAGGCATATTCATTGAATTATTGAATTATTGAATTATTGAGTTTCATACTATGACCTCTCTTTCATATAAAAGTTCAAACAGCTTTTAAGAAAAAACTATGTCCATCAGTTCCGTGATCAAATCCATCCAGAACATCATGCGCAAAGACGCCGGTGTTGATGGTATTGATTTTTCCCCCTGACAAGGTATCGTATTGAAAGCGGGCCAGACATTGGTGACTTTTTGATTACTCGAATATCCGGATTAACGTAAACCACCACCCCAACAGCACTCTGCCGGTGCTATGGTTGAACCATCATTCCCCAAACATTCAGAGAGCCGGAGTACTGCTGTGTTTGCCGATCATCCGTTGCTAAAGCCCTTTCTCAACCTTGAACCCGACACCTTCCCGGCGGAAGCTATCCGCCAGGTTATCGCCCATCAATAGGAAATGACCCCGTTACTGCTGGAAGTACTGCGGGATTTTGCCGACGACCCCATCATCGACGACAGCAAGCCCGCTCGTATCGCCGACAACAAGCGGGTGTCCCTGGATTCCACCGACAAGGTCTTCAGTGTCCTGAACAAATTCCGGGACCGGGAAAACGTGCGCCTGAAAGGGGGCCGGGTGGAAATTGGTGACGGGGAAAATACCGTCAGTGTTCGGTTTGCGGAACGGGAGGTCACCTCGGCCATTATTGCCAACGCCATCGACAGCCTGCGCTCCCTGCTGAAAGAGGAGCAGGCACCGGTGAGCATTATTATCAGCAGCGGCGTCAGCTTTGATAACGGGTTTGCCGCCAGAGAGTTTGCAGAGCTGGGCGGAGTGGTACTGAAGCCCGGTGATATTATTCAGGATGTACAATAGTTCAATGATTGCACCAATGTCAGGTAATTCATGATCGACAATGCATCCACCCGACCTTCACCACCCCTTGGTAACATTTTGATTTTAAACGATTAAATATCGTGCCAACCATATATTCGAATAGAATATATGCTTCAAAATCAAATGATTACGTTATTTTGGTGGTGAAAGTGGGATCCACCACCGGCAAGCGAACTTCCAAAGGCGAGACGGGCAAATCCCGTTTTGCCCACCCGACGCTGGGGTTCGGGGTGCCTGCCAATCCCCATCACTTGCAGGTGATCATCCCGAAAGAGAATCACGGTGCCGTGCTGATTACCGAACAACTGGGCATGCAGGCACAAGACCAACACGCAGCCATGATCGACCGCTGTCTGATGGACCTGAGCCACTTTATCAGCAATAAAGCATTGGACCGTGATGTGCGGGATGCGGCGGAAATACTGACCGGTCGGTTGCGGAATTTGCGGCTGGCATGACCAGCACTACCATCACAACAGTATGATAGTTTGTACCAGTCACCCTTCGACTTCGCTCAGGATGAACGGAGTGAGTACAATATGTCGGGATAGCCTAAGGTTAATTACTTAGTTGCTGTCATTGGGAAGCAGCTGGCGAATCAGGAGTTCCAGCTGGTCAAAGCGCTTATCGTGTTGATCAAAGCGCTCCCGGGTTTCTTTGACAAAGTCGTCGTGTCGTTTATCGGCTCGCTCAAACCCGGCTCGTGTTGCTTCCGCCAATGCAGTAATACTGAACTCCATTTTTTCCATACGGCGATCTTGTTGATCCAGCCTGCAGTCTTGCTGATCCAGCCTGCGTTCAAGCAGGTCAAAACGCACTCGGTTCTCACGCTGGTTTTCCAGAACAATCTGGTGCGTTTCGCCTGTAATCTTGACCAGGCTGCGAACCGCACTGTCAAGAGAGTCAACGTGCGATTCCAGCCGTTCTACCCGTTTCTCCAGACTCATAACAGCTTCTCATTTTTATTGGTTGGGCGTTGAATATAGCAGAAGTTCATGCCGACAAACCGGCAATAACCCTTTACCAACGAGGCCACCGTGATCAAACGCTTTTCTTCCCGCACCCACCAACTGGACAGAACCTTTCTGGCGGAACACCTGCAGGGGGCGGAAATGAAATAATAGGGATGCCGGTGAAAACCTCGTCTGTTACCCGTTCGAATATGACGGCCAGTGACACCCAGCGTCGAGAGGAGCGTTACTGATATAAATCAAAAAAGATTACACATCAACATGCAATTTTTTTGCCCCGGGTTCAAAGAAGTTAATGCTGTATCTAAATCAATACGATCAGCAGCGGGCCAATAATACCGACTTACTCTTTTGTCACTAAGGTCGTTAAAGTATTTACTTGTTTTATGCCTGGCTATATTGGTAACAAAGGCAGACTGCCACTTTGCTCCTTTCCCATTATCAATGAGCAGTTTCATAAATGCCACTGTGGTCACGTAACTCACGGCTATGTTATTCGTTGCCAGGCAGTCTTTAGCTATTGCTAATTGATCCTTTTTTGAACAGTCCTTCCAGTATTTATGGAAATCAGCTCGGAAATCTTCCAGACTTTTGTCCAGAAATCGCTTAAGAGAATCGCGGTTCAGTTCATCAAAGCAGCCCATCTCAAGGCGTAACTTTTTATTGATAGATGATAATTCCATATATGACAGTTTCTCTGCTGTAAGTTCGTCTGGATCAGTTTTTTTGCAATGCTTTTTATCTCCCTTCTTCGTAATTTTTGAATCATTCCCATACTCTATGTATGATTTTTTGCCCTCTGGCCACATCATGAACTCAAGACAATTTAAAAGCAAAGTCAGGGTAGCTTTCCCAGATAATTTGCCTCTATTGTTGCATTGTAAAAAGTATAAAATACCACACGAAAATTGATTACTGTAAAATTTACGTTTGAAATCAAAATATAAAAAACTCAGATCATTAAATTTCTGCCTATGGAAATCAGGGTTGTTTTTTACGAAGTTTAATGAACCGTAAATGGATTCAAACTGATATCCCAAAACCTCCCTAATAAGAACATGAGCATCAGAATCTGATGTAATCATTTTTTTGAGATGTTGATCCAGGATTTCCTGACTAAAACCATCCAGAGAGTCACTGCTACAGATTCTCAGAAAATCATTCTTTATCATAACCTGCAGCCATTGCTCCGGATTAACAGTGCGAGTCTCAACAGTATTTATGCCATTAACGGCAACAGAGCCATCACTTTGCTGAGCGAAACACGACTGATAGATAAGTTGAGACAAATGACTCCGCTTCCCAACCCAGGTAAAAAATTTCGCACCTTTTAACACCGATGGTGAAAAGCACTTCCCTGCAAAACCGCAGTTGATGAAGCTGACATCTTCAAAACTCGCACTGTTTAACGGCTCCATATTGAATTTACATTCCCTGAATTGGGTTGCTTTGAACACAGTGCCATTCATTGAGCAATCGCTGAAATCCAATTTTTCCAATTCATGATTGTGATTTTGCACAGCAATCTCCAAACCATCCAGCGACTTGAGTTTTCCCTCCAGCAGCTGCGGATTTTGTTGCATCAGGCGCTGGATACCTTTTTTACCGCAAGCTTGAACAAGAGTTTTGACATTTTCTGGAACCCCCATGTTGTGTCCAGAGGTTAGCTCAAGGTAACAGACTAACCAGGAGTGGAGAAAAATCTGCTCCAGTGGGCGACCGTCTGGCCAGTGGCTATAGCGCCTACGGAGTATGTACAACAGTTGCAGCTGATCTTTGGCAGAGCCTATAGTGAAAACATCCAGTTCATCAGGTAACGACAGAGGGAGGGCAAAGAGGGTCTCCTGACTAGTGCAACACTTAATTAATTGCTGGTAGTCACCGGCTGACTGCACAATGACTTTCTCATTAGGCCGGATGGCTTTCAGGCCCGGGTAAGAAACGTCCAAAGAACGGACTTTCAGAAAAAAATCTGCATCCAGGCGCATCAGTGCTGCTGGTTTGAACGTCATGGACAATGCCCCCGCGTATTGACTATGGGCGAATTCACTGCAGGGCTGGATACGGGTATATACATCATGGCCAATAGCGCATTTAAACCGATTGGCTGTGGTAGCAGTCTCCTGGAAGGGCTCCAGCCCAATGTCAGTACGTCGTACGAAGGAAGTCAGGGCTCTCTCATTGTTCAGCATACCAGCCACAATTCCTGTCACTGGTTGCCCAAGGGCCGTATAGTTCAAACCGTGTACCGGGCAAAATCCCCGGGCCGGGCTCCCGGAAACGCCGTGGGGCTGACCGGGGAGGTAACCTATCAGGCGTCCGGCATGTATACGATAACTTTCATACCAAGGCCGTAGGCTCAATCCCAGCCGTTCAGCAAGAAAGGTTTTTTTTGCATTGATGCGAACAACACGGGCGTCCACATCCGCATCGCCAGCTGCTGCCACGGCGCGGTTCATGTCACCAAGGCAGCGGTGATAGTCGGCCAGGGAGTCCAGCCAGCGCTCTTCCAGGTCAACAGCATCGGGGCACCCGTGGTCGATGCCCAGCTCCGCCAGCTCCCTGAACAGGGCCTCAACCACCGCTTTTTCGTGACCGGGAGCGGTCAGCACCATCTTATGGTCAAAGGTTCGGGCATTCGGGTCACGCTCGGGATAAAACTCAATACTGCCTTTCTCGATGAAGGTCGGCGCAAGTTCAATCACTCGCACCGGTGAGGCCGTCAGATTGGCGTGTTCAAGCTGTTTCTGATTCACATAACTGACGCTCTCACCGGTCAACTTGGCAAAACCGTGGCTGAATTCGCTCAGGCGCACTTGCGCTTCTCTCTCTTCACCAAGCCTTGAGCTAACCCTTGCAGGCAAGGCTGGTGCAGGTAGCGGGGTCTGAATTGGTGGCAGTGTTTCAATAGACGGCTGGTCTGCGGTTAAAGATGCACGACACCTTTTGGTAATGCAGTGCAGATTGTTTACAACATCTATGATGGTCTGACGATCCGTTTCTTGCCACCGCTCTATATCCTGAGTCAACTGCAGTGCCTGTTTTTCACACTCATCGGCCAGACTGGTCAGGTCACTGCGCCAGTCGCAGTATTTGCCGTTCAGATGCTTACTGACGTATTCGCTCCAGGTGCTCAGATGGTACAACCCTCGCTCCAGCGCCAGATTGTCAGCCACTCTGTTGCCTGCATCCCGTGACAGCCTGAGGGTCATCCGGGTTATTGGCTGACCATCCTGATCCAGCAACTGAGTGAGGCAGACCTGGCCAGTGCGGATGTCCTGGCCTTTAACCTGCAACCAGCCCCCACGGATACCTGCTGCCCTTATGGCCTGGTATTCCGCCATGGATACCCGTTCACCCGGCTCTAGCGTGTCTGGCAAGCGGGTGGTGAGCCAGGCTATGCGATCATGGATAGTTTGCCGTAACCAGCTGCGGTCACCGGCCAGATAACCGCTTTGTTCAATCAGCTGGCCCAGGGCCTGCCAGTCAAACTGGTGCAGCAGCTCTTTCAGGGTCTGACCCAGCAGGTTGTCGTCCAGTTTAGACATACTATCGACGCAGGGACTGGCAATAGGGTGGGAGTTCATTGCCGGGACTTGTGGGTCCCGCAGTTTGTTCAACAGCAACGGCATGGAGGAAAAATCGTCCTCGCCAGGCGCTGGCTCTGGTTTGTGGGCACAGGGGTAACGGGTGGCCAGTCCGGCGTGATTCCAGTTAAACACCACCGGCTCCCCTTCCGAGGTCAGTGCCATGTTCTCCCAGGTGAGATCTTCATTACCCACAATGGCATTGATCAGCAATAATCTGGCCCACTGCTTTGGCGACAGGGATTGCTGATGTTCCTTTGCGCTTTTCAGGTTACCCAGCCAGTCACTGGCTACATGACTGACCACGTAAGACTGGCCCGCTTCCTGATGGGCAAAGGTGTCGGGTACGTTCATGCCCAGGAGTCTGGCGATGTTAGCCATTAGTACCTGGTTGCAGGCACTTAGCTCACAGGGTGCCGGGTTCAGGTAAAAATGCCGGTTACTCACCGGGTCCAACCGTGTTTGTAACTGCGGGCATCCTGCCACTGCCACGCCCGGCTGCAGTTGGTTCAGGGAAAAGGCCGGCTCTGGCCCTGCCCGATGGTTGATGAAAGGAGTGATCAGCCCCCCGATAACAGCGGACTCCTCAACAATGCTGGAAAACTGATACCACAATGGCGAAGGATGGTGCTCAAACTGTTTTTTGATGCGCTCACTCCCGGTCACTCCTTGTATCCGGAAAAATCCCCTGCCTTTTTTTGCACTGTCGCTCAGGGATATGGAGTGCCACAAATCACCCTGGCTGGCAATCACCTGGCAAATCGCCTCAGCCAGCTGGCGCCACGCTTTTCGGCCGTGTTCATTCTGACAGGTAGCAAAACAGTCCAGCTTATTCATAAAAAAACAGCTTCTTACCCGCATCACATCGAGGCAATCGGCATCGTGGAGCAGACTGCGCAGGGTCTGTATCTCCTCAGGCAGATACTTACAGGCATCCGGATAATCTTTATTGCGAACCGCTTCGCCGCACTGCCAGGCCAGGTTCTGGGCAATGCCACAATTACGCAGGTGCTCCATCAGGTTGTCAGCACTGGCCCGCTCCCACTCAGTCTGGTCTTCCCCATCATCCTCACGGCCGGAGTCATGGAACAGGCAGGCCTTGACCAGCAGCGGTACCATGCGATCGGGAAATGCCAGTGCCGGGCGATCTTGCTGCTCTTTACGCAGCTGCAGTACTGCCAGTGCCCAGGTGGCTGTCCGGCAGCTGTGCTGAAGGCCGTGATGAAGCCGGGCAATCTCCTGGCCACTGGTCGCACCGGGCCTGTAAGGTTGGAGCAGTGCCGTTTTTACTGGTGTCTCAGTGGCTTTGATCCACTGTCTGTCGAGCTTGCTGTCTGTTGATAACCCGGACGATTCCATGATGCCTGCTTTTCTGACCGACTGGTCGCCAACAGTATGGGTTGTCGACCTTTTGAGGCCATCCACAGCGATATCTGGCTCAGTAGCAATAACCGTTCTGTTATGCCCGGCTTTGCCCCCAAAGGAGGAGTTAATTTCGGCAGCATTATTGGAAAGATCGGCGTACAGGGACTTTACATCTCTTTCCGTACCAACTTTTCTGACGAAAGCTCTGGCTTCCTCAAGCTTGTGATGATCATTGTTGGCGCTGCTGGCGGCCACCGTATTGCTGATATTGGTACTAACGTCATAAAGACCTGTTGACATAAACATATACTTATACTTATAAACTGTTGTTATTAAAGAACTTGTACGTTTTCTGATCATCAGGTAAAGAAAAAGTTCCATCGAAACAGTATTGAGTACCTTGTCTTGCACTTAATGCTATAGCTGCAAGTGTCGCTCTGCTTGCGAATTCCCAGCAACTTGGGCACCCCACCGGTCGGTTGCTGCTTTGGTCCCCCTGCGGCTGTTTGAAGGGTTCAGCGATTACCTGAAAACTGACGTTTATGCCATTTATTGAATTCACGCTTTTTTTCGTTGTTCATGAAACTAAGAAATCAAGCTTTCTGTTGATTTGGATCAATTACCACGATTCAGGATTTCATTTGGTTAACTACTTATCTGCCCTGCTCAATTCTGCAGCCAGTGAATCCGGATCCAGCGAAGAGCAAAACTCCCGGGCCATCGTTGTCAGCTCAGCTGATGTCAGCACCAAGGCATTACTCAGGTTCAGCGCTTGCTGTAAACAGGAGCGATCAGAATGAGATAATTTAACACGTGCATCTTTTGTCACGTTTGTTATGCCAATCAGTTCCTTTGGAGAAGATAACTTACGGGTGCCCTGTATTAATTGATCATCACCAAGTCGAGTATCGCCATTCCTGGCTTCCCAGCAGACGGTCAGGCTCCCACCATTAGCGTTGGTCTTGTGATACAGATATTGAAAAAATGCTTGTTCGACAGATTGCCAACAATGTTTCTTCAAATCTTTCAGCTTCTGTTCCTCTTCACTTGAGATTTGCATGTGCCTCCATTCCCAGTCGGGCCATTCGCAGTCGGGATGGACGGAGTACAGAAATCTTTTTGCTTGCAAAGGTAATTCAAGATAAGCCTGAATAGACATAACAGATTCTTCCATTATTGCATGAATCTGCAAATCGCTTAAGATCGATAGTCCATTCGTTTCATCTTTATTTTTCAAGTTCCAAAGTCTGGCTTTCCGATGTATTTCAAGATCATGAAATATCACCTGCTTTTGTCTCAGCTCGTCAAACTCCGAACTATCCCGAAATACCCGTGGCAAAATGGCGTTGGCCATATCAAAAATGTTAGTTTTATTCCAATCTGGTTCACCGATCATAATCACTGGGCGCTGATGGTTTTTTCCAGCCCGCATCATGGGAAAGGCGGCCTTGTGTGCCAACATGCGTCCTATATCCGGAACTCCCGTTGGATTATTGGTCCAGGAATCATTCAGCGATGAGCAGGTGATCAAGGACTCAAAGGAATCTGAATGCCCACTGTGGCCGTGGGTAACCAAAACGGGTTCTGCCAAGGCCTCAAGTTTTTCCTGGTCATTCGACTTGCCCGTTTTTTCATAGCCATAAAGATACGTGTACCATTTTTTCCGGGCATCGGCTATGTAAGGCTTCAGTTCATCAACGCCCTCCAGACAATCCAGGAATGTGTGATATCCGTTTAGAAAGCGGATAGGGTTGTTATACGCCGGTATTTCATTTTTGTTTCGACAATAGGCTGTGTCCGGGTCCAGTAAACCGGATGCCAACGCCTCCCGGACAAAATCGATAGTCGAAGGCTTCGAGAAATCAGCGCCTTCCAGTGCTTTGTCTAAAGCAGAAAGCCAATCGTTAATGTCACTATTACCATTTATAAACAGTTTTTTGATATCCATGAGTCGTTTTATAATCTGACCATCTGCTATGTCCTTGATGCTGTTGTGCAAGCCGGAGTGCAAGGTATCTGCCAATATTTCCCTTTTTCCCCCACCAGATAAATCCGCTTCATCTTCGAAAAAGAGCTTACGTACTATGTCATTGCCAAGCTGCGCAGCCATTTGTTTCAGTAGAGCATCACTGTCGAGCAGCCCGGTTAAGTCCTCTTGATCGCACAGTTCTTCGATTTGAGAACTCTTTGGCGTTGCCTTTTGAATCGGTTTATCGGGCTCTAATATTTCCAACTGGGTAGGGGCACCACCCAAATCCTGCCTCGACTGCCAGCTGCGACCGTCATCCAGGGAGTACTCGGGAAATACATGGACGGTATTGCTTACCAATCGGGAGGCAATGCCAAAATAGCGGCAAAACGTTACAAATATCACGGAGCGATGCACGCAAGCCCCTTGCCGATTTTGCAAGAGATACTGGAAGAAGCCTTTACTCTGCTCCGGTTTGGCCTTACCGGTAAACTGTTGACAATAATTGGCAATTGCCTCAATGCGTTGCCTGGGAGACTCTGCCTGTTGAATAGCAACCAAGTCTTTACGCAGCCCTTCCGGAAATCCCTGAATTTTCTCAAACAGGGGATCAATGCTGGTTTTTATGGTGCTTGAACAGCATGTTTCCGGACGATCTGTCCAGTCTTTCACAAGCTGCTTACCAGTAAGCGACGTATGGCGTTTACTTGACTGTCGTTGAACCACGTAAGTAAAGGCTATGGTTTCGTTTCTTTTGGCAGCAGGTACCACTACGCTGTGCAGCCCGGAATAGTCGTCTCTGCGCAGATGGAATGGCAGGTCGGGCTCAAGGCTCATATCGATAATGTCTTCATGGGCACTCAGACCCGGGAGCCTGAACAGGCCATTGACCGCTTTCAGGCGGATATGTGCCTGGCTTTGATTAACACCAGTCATCATATTTTTCTCACTGGCCGGATGCCTGGGTAACGTGACCTTAACCGGCACTGGGGGCAAATCATTAATGATGATGGAACCGTCAGCCGAGACAATGACATCCAGGCAACGGAATCGATACTCTGCTGGATGGTATTCGCTGTCAGCAAAGTAGCTGCCAATCACCCGGTCTGCCTTGATTCGGCGCTCATAATCGGTGTTTAAGTTCAATAGCTCTTGTGTGATTTGCAAAGATTCCAACAATATTTTGTCTCTGCGTTTTCGTTTTCTCTTGTCTTGACCGGTAATGAGCCTCGCTGTCAAGGCCCCTGCCATGCGCGATAATGTGGACTTTTTTCCGGATCCGGCATGACGGCTGCGGGCTGATTGGCAAGCGGCTTCGACGGTTTGTTTTTCCGAGCTTGATGCTTCACTGATCGGTCCGCAATGGCCACCGGGTTGTACGTCTTTGGTTTTATCTCCGGTTTTCCCAGCGGCTAAAACCGTCAAGGCCCCTGCTATGCGCGATAATGTGGACTTTTTTCCGGATCCGGCATGACGGCTGCGGGCTGATTGGCAAGCGGCTTCGACGGTTTGTTTTTCCGAGATTGATGCTTCACTGATCGGTCCGCAATGGCCACTGGGTTGTGCGTCTTTGGTTTTATCTCCGGTTTTCCCAGCGGCTAAAACCGTCTCTGGCGTGACCTGATCAGATGGCGGGCTGACAGGACGAGTCAGCAGTTGTCGCAGCTCTTTCCAACAAGCGGGCCACAGATGAACCGGCTGTATACCGTGATGGGCAATCAACCGGTCAGCATGCGGCAGATATCCCTGCCCTGTTTTTGCCATGGCTTGTTGTTGGGCGGCTGTTAATAGAAACGCGGTGTCCGGGGCCATGCCGGTATGCCCGAAGCGGTGGTTAAACCACTGTTGTTGCCAGTATCGGTAACAGGCCTGGGTCAGGACATCGTCGGTAATATCCGGTGCCAACGACAGGCCGGACGCTTGCCACTGCGCCCGGGCCAGCAGAGCGATGATTGCCTGCCGGGCCTGCGTGCCATCCAGATCCCTGTGGACAGTGATCTCATGGCGATCTTCCCTGAGCAGGGTGCACGCACCGAGGCGAACCAGCCAGGGACGCTCCAGGTTGGGTATGGTGGTATTAAGCCAGGTGCACAGGGCTGGCTCAACCGTACCTTTATACTCTGTTGCCACCGGCAGGCCCGATAATTTGTCCAGTGTCGTTTTTGCTGCCAGTAGATAGAGCTGGTAGTGCTGGCTGAACTGTTGCCTGATTGCCCTGTTGCTGAAGTCGCCACCTTCGGCAACGGCCCTGGCCAGTCTTTGCAGATCCAGGCTGGTGGGGCGCAACGCCAACTTTTGCTTCTCCAGGCATGACCGCAGTTGACAGTGCCACCGGGCCAGTAACGCGGCCACAGCTGTCGCGGTCTGCGGCAGCACTTTACCGGCAATCGCCTGCAGTTCCGCTGGCTGGTACTGACGGATGGGCAGATAGCGGAATCGCCCTGCCAATGCCGGTGACAGGGCTTTGCGACCACCGTAGTGCGGCGGGTTGATGGTGGCAAACAGATGAAAGCCCGGTTGGGCATCACCGGCCAGAATATCATTCAGCTCACCTTCCAGATGTTGGCTGCCGATCCGGTTGAGTTCGGCAATGACCACGATCTCACCGCGGATTTTTGCCCGGTCGATAGCGTTGCGCACGTCGTCCCAGGTGCAATCGCAGGCGTTCAGGCTGTGGACTTCAGGCAGGGTTTGCTGGCGTGCGCTTAACTGCTGTCGGTAACTGTTGATCAACAGTTGCAGGATAACATCTTTACCCCGGCCGGCCGGTCCCTCAATCAAGGTGGCCAGACGCCCGCTGTGTTGCCGTTGCTGTTGGTTCGCCTGCTGGCAACGGCTCAGATCCTGCCCCAGGCAATGCACCAGTTCACTAACGGCAGCCCCGGATGTATCAAATTCGGGTTTGAACTTAGCCACTGTCTCGGTAAATGTCCGGTTGATGTCAGTCAGGGTTTTGTCCCTGACTTGTTCGGTCAGGGTCTTGTCCACCGGGTATTGACTGGCAAACCAGATCGCCAGGGCGGTCCGGGCATCCTGGTGGGTTGCGCTGATGGCCGGGTCAAGCACATCGTGGAAGCCCTGCAAGACCAGCCCGTGCAGCTGGGCAGGGGTAACTGGTCCGGAGGTTACCGGCTGGCTCTGATCCAGATACCAACTCACCCAGGCGCAGATATCCGTCAGGTCCCTCGGGGTAAACTCGTGATCCGGCAGCAGCTCCGGGTAATACTGCCAGAGAGCCATGACACTGTCGGCGGCCTGCTGTGCCAGCGCCTCTGCCTGGCTTTCGGGCAGATGCCATTGCAGCGAGGTCAGCAAGGCAGGGGCCACCACCCGGTCGCGCAGAAAAGCCCGGTCCAGAGGCGGGTAGTAAACCGTGGGCATGAGTGCTTTCAGGGTCGGGTCCAGCTGTCGTCCGTCGTAGTGATCCGGGTTGCCGGTGAGAATCACCCGGTGGTTGAGGCTGACGGTGACCGGATGACCATCGACATAGACACAGGGGGTCGGCTCCCATAATCCGTTCAGTGCCGCCAGCAGGCCGGTTCTGGCCAGGTTGGCTTCGTCCAGCACCAGGGTAACATACTCCCCTTCAGCGCCGGGCTTGGTGTTGGCCCACGCCATCAGTGCCTGATCCTGCTGCATCATAAAGCGGTCATTACTGTCCGGTTGCTGCCGCCACTGCCAGCATTTCATCAGGGTCTGCTCACTGTCCGAGGGTCCCAGGGAGAGCACCCGGACTGGGCCGCAAGCCCTGGCCATCTTAGCTGCAAAATAACTTTTGCCGGTGCCGGTTTCACCCTGCAGGAAAATCACCGGTGCCTCGGCCAACCGTGCCCGTAATCGCGCCAGACGACGGCTTTCACGATCCTTCTGGTGGGCTCGGGCGTGACAGAGATCACTGGCCAGTGCCCGCAAGGGCTCTGCTGTGGAACCCTGCCAAACCAGTGACCGGCTTAACTGCTCACTGATACGCGCTGATGCCGCTTCGCTGGGGCCTGCCGCCCGGGCCAGGGTAAAGCAGTCTCTCGCCAGGGTGTGGATGGCATCGGAGCGTGTCTGCCCGGACATCAGAGGCAGAGACCAGCCCGCCGTCAGGGCATCTTCCAGCCGTTTGATCTGGGCCGATGGCCGGATGGGCAAGTTGCTGTGGGTGCAAAAGTCCCCGGGGTTGATCTGTAACTGGCAGGCCATCGCCTGTTGCTGTGCCTGAGGTGCCTGGGCAACCAGCAGAGCGCAGAACTGGTCAAGTACTTGCTGTTCGGAGTCGGAATCCAGCGGTTCGTCAAAGGATAATGACCACAATCCAACTTTGCCGGGGGCAGGCAGTGCCGGGCCAAAGGCTCTGGCCAGCTGCCACAGGTGATCTTTGATAAACGTCCGGTCCAGTGGCCGGGCACTGGCAATAACGCCTTGCAAACGGCCGGGATCTACCCAGTGGTTCCCGTCAGCATCGGGTAGCAACCGTCGGCAGGCTACCTTGATGAAATCACGCACGGAGGCCGTCTGTCGGGTACGGTGGGTCAACAGGCTGTCAATGCCCTTGCGCCAGTGTCGGGGTGCCAGCGCAGAGGCATTATCCCGGTGCTGCACCTGCCGGGCGGCCAGGATCAGACTGTTCAGCAGGCCTTCGGTAAGGGTGGGCAATGGCTCACACAGAGAACGGGGGATCGTCCTGAACGCCTCGTAGAGTTTGGTGATGGTCTGTTCAGGCAGGTCGGCGCGGTTGATGTCGTGCCGCCTGGCACAGATGGCCCAGATATCCGGCTCGGGACACGGCGTTGCTCTGGCCAGTGCGGCGCTGAGCAAGGGTGACGGACTACTGTCTGACGCCGACCAGAGCACAGTGATGCGGGCTCTCGGGTAGCTGAGCAGCTCGCCGTTCACCAACAGGGGCTGGGGCTGCACGCAGTAGAGTGGCTCCAGCGCCTGCAGCAGCTCCGGGTTGCTGGCCAGCCCTCGAAAGACTACGGGAGTTCCTGCTTGCAAGGCCCTGTGCAACCGGGTCGGACAACGACCAAACCGGGCCTGTTGCTCTGAAGTAACGTGGATATTGTCAAACAGCTGGCTAAGGGTGGTCTGTTCGTTGACCTGAATCACCAGTGGCGGTTCCGGCTGAGCGGCAAGCCAGGCAATGGCTTGTGGGGCTTGTTGGTAAAGCACGGTGGCGCAGTACCGGTTCCCGGTGAGCGCGGCAAGTAACGCTTGCTGTCTGGTGCTCGCTGACTTGCCCGGTAATTCCGATTGCCACTGTGGGGCAGCAACCTGCAGTACCGGTTTTATCCCCGTTGCCTCCCAGATGCCCTGCAAAGCACCCAATAGCCGGAACCAGAGCGTGGTACTGAGGGGGGCGGTGACAATAACCGCACCACCGGCCCGGATCTGCTGCTCCAGCAGGTTATTGGGGACGGCATAACCCTGCTCAATACGTATCGGATTCAGCCACTGGGCCATTCTGACCGGATTGATAAGGATATTGTGCTGCCCGGCAGTCCTGTCAGGTGCCTGGTCATCCTTGCTATCAGGGTTGCTATCCAGCGAACGGAACAGCGTGACCAGCTCCTGCTCAGCAACGGGCATCCGGTAAAACTGGATACCCCGGGCTAATTGGCGAGTCTCACCATTGCATGGGTACTCCTTGCGCACCAGCAGCTGGCGGATGGACTGTTCAAAGGACAAATCGTGCCAGTCAGCCCCCTTCAGAATGACCTGTTGGCCAGGCCGCAGCTGCTCAAGCTGGCCGGGTATGTGCCGGATACGCCCCTGGTGATCGACACCGGGACCACCAAACAGCAGCGAACGCCAGTGGCTGTGCAGATGGCAATCAATGGTAACCACATCGCCATCGTCCCCCGGGGTGCCGTGGTATTCAGGCAGCAAAGCGGTGTCAATGGCATCCGGAATCTCTTTATCGGAGGTTTGGGTCTCAAACTGCCAGCTGTTACCCGGGCGATTGACGCGGCGCCAGAAGTCAGCCCCCGGAGCCTGATCGTTGCTGCCCATTGTGGTTAGCTGCTCGGGGCTGGCCAGTACCAGCAGCGAGACATGGTTACCCAGGGGGCGCTTCTCTTTTTTTGTCCGGTCGTATAGACATGGGTTCTCAGGGTCCAGCAGTTCATTGAACGCTGGCAGCTCATCGCTGGTGAAAGAACGAATGTCCAGTACCAGCGTCAGCGGGGTATCGCTGGCAAAGAGTCGGCCAGACTCAAGGACGGGCTGGCTGTCAGCCGTAATGTGCAGACGCTGCACCAGGTTGTCTTCGCACAAATCATCGGGATGGGTGATAAGCAGCACATTCCCGCCGCTGTCACTGGTCCGGGCGTGCAGCAGACTGCGTACCTCTTGATCAGAGGCTACAAAATGAAAATCGAATGATCGGCCAGGCTGTGCAGTGGGATACTGCCGCACCGCTCTGGTTTTTCCGGTTGTCTGGTGTTTTGCGCCAGGGGACGTTGCGGGGGATAATTGCCCTGGTCCAGCAGTCATCTGAATCTGAGGGGGTAATTCCTTGATTTTGTGGTGTATTTCGGGCTTGTTGTTTTTACCTGGACATAAATTGTCAGTGATTAACACAACGGATTGAGAAGCGTCCTGAATATTCATAAAAATCCTTTTTTTCTTGTATTTCCCTGCCTCCTTGGACAAATAGACACATAAAAAGTTCAAAGTCCCGGGACCAGAACAAGAGTCTGTAACAGACCACACGATAGATGATATGACCCAGATCCGTCAGGAAGTGAAACTGCGGGATGGCAAGGTGGTGGTGCGTGGTCAGGCGGTTGCCCGCAGAAAGGTGAAGTCGGCAGATATTGTACTTTCTCATAAGCCTGGTTTGCCGCTGGCGGTGGTGGAAGCCAAGGCCAATCAGCATGAAATCGGCAAGGGGATGCAACAGGCGCTGGATTATGCCCGTCTGCTGGATGTGCCGTTTGCCTTTGCATCCAATGGTGATGGTTTTATCTTCCATGACAAAACCAATCCGGCAACCCTGGAAACCGAAATCCGGCTGGAAGACTTCCCATCACCGGAACAGCTCTGGCAAAAGCTCTGCCTCTGGAAAGGCTATACCGAACAACAATTGCCCATTATCACCCAGGATTACTACGACGATGGCAGCGGCAAGTCGCCCCGTTACTATCAGCTACAGGCCATCAACAAAACCGTAGAAGCAATCTCAGCAGGCCAGGATCGGGTACTGCTGGTGATGGCAACAGGCACCGGCAAAACCTACACCGCCTTCCAGATTATCTGGCGACTGTGGAAAGCCAAGAGCAAGAAGCGCATTCTGTTCCTGGCGGATCGCAATGTGCTGGTGGACCAGACCCGCATCAACGACTTCCAGCCCTTCGGCACGGCCATGACCAAAATCACCGGCCGCAAGGTAGACCCGGCTTACGAAATCCACCTGGCGCTGTACCAGGCACTCACCGGTCCGGAAGAGCACCAGAAAGCCTACAAAGTGGTCCGTGTCGATCTGGATGTAGATCTGCAAGGCTGGCGCCCCACCAAGGGCCAGACGGACAAACACGGTGAAGTGATCGAAGACCGTATTTACAACCAGAAAGACTTTGACCGCACCCTGGTGATCGACGAACGCACCCAGCTGGTGGCACAGACCATCACCAGCTACCTGAAACGCACCGACCTCATGGCCAAGACCATCGTCTTCTGTAACGACATTGACCATGCCGAACGGATGCGTCGTGCACTCATCAACCTGAACCCGGAACAGGTGGCCAAAAACGACAAATATGTGATGAAGATTACCGGCGATGACGACCTGGGCAAGGCGCAGCTGGACAACTTCATCAACCCCAAAAAGCCCTACCCGGTGATCGCCACCACTTCTGAACTGATGACCACCGGCGTCGATGCCAAAACCTGCAAACTGGTGGTTCTGGATCAGTCCATCCAGTCCATGACCAAGTTCAAACAGATTATTGGCCGTGGCACCCGGATTGATGACCGTTACAACAAGTTGTGGTTCACCATTCTGGATTTCAAAAAGGCGACAGAGCTGTTCCGTGATCAAATCCATCCAGGACATCATGCGCAAAGACGCCGGTGTCGATGGTGATGCCCAGCGTTTAGGCCAGATGTCCTGGCTGCTGTTCCTGAAAATCTTCGATGCCCAGGAAGAAGAGCTGGAGTTTGAGTTGGACGACTACCGCTCACCCATTCCCGAAGAATACCTCTGGCGCAACTGGGCGGCAGACAAACAGGGCATGACCGGTGATGAGCTGCTGGGCTTTATCAACAACGACCTGTTCCCGGACCTGAAAAACCTGATCGCCCCTGTGGATAAAAACCCCCGGGGCTTTGTGGTAAAGGAAGCCTTCAGCGATGCCTTCAACTACATGAAAAACGGTACCCTGCTGCGTCAGGTGATCAACAAGCTGAACGAGGTGGATTTTACCGACTCCAAAGAACGACACCTGTTCGGTGATATCTACGAGCAGATTCTGCGGGACCTGCAAAGCGCCGGTAATGCCGGTGAGTTTTATACGCCCAGAGCCGTCACCCGCTTTATGGTCAATCGCATCAACCCGCAGCTGGGCGAAAGCATTATGGACCCGGCCTGTGGCACCGGCGGCTTTCTCGCCTGCTCGGTGGATCATTTGAAAGACCAGGTGAAAACTGCTGCTGATCATCAAACCCTGCAACAGCAGATCCATGGTGTCGAGAAAAAGCAGCTACCGCACCTGCTCTGCACCACCAATATGCTGCTCCACGGCATCGAGGTGCCGGTGCAGATCAAACACGGCAACACCCTGAACAAGCCGCTTTCCAGTTGGGATGATCAGGTAGATGTGATCGTCACCAATCCACCATTTGGCGGCACCGAAGAAGATGGCATTGAGAAAAACTTTCCGTCAGAAATGCAAACCCGGGAAACCGCCGACCTGTTCTTACAGTTGATCATTGAGGTTTTAAAAGACGGTGGCCGTGCGGCAGTGGTTCTGCGCGATGGCACATTGTTTGGCGAAGGGGTCAAAACCAAAATCAAAAAACTGCTGACGGAAGCCTGCAACCTGCACACCATCGTGCGCCTGCCCAACGGCGTGTTTAATCCGTACACCGGCATCAAAACCAATATCCTGTTCTTTACCAAAGGTCAGCCCACGAAGGAGATCTGGTTCTATGAGCACCCTTACCCGACAGGTGTAAAGAACTACAGCAAAACCCGCCCCATGAAGTTTGAAGAGTTCCGGCAGGAGATGGACTGGTGGGGTAATGAGGCGGACGGTTTTGCCACACGGGTAGAAAATGAGCAAGCCTGGAAGGTCAGCATCGACGAGGTGACCGTGCGCAACTTCAACCTGGACATCAAAAACCCCCATGTGGGCGAAACCATCAGCCACGATCCGGACGAACTGCTGGCCAGCTACCAGCAACAGCAGCAGGAAGGGCTGCTTGGACAGTTGCAAACTATCCTTGGCGAAGCGCTGACCAACCGGAGCGGGAGATAACGTGGCCGACACCGACCTTAACATTGCCATTTATGAAGCCAGCCAGGGGAATATTCAGGTACTGCTGGACCAGGAGACCATCTGGCTGTCCCAGCGGCAACTGGCAGAGCTGCTGGAAACCAGTATTGATAACATCAGCCTGCACCTGAAAAACATCTACAAAGAGGGCGAGCTCACTGCCGGGGCAACTACCGAGGATTACTCGACAGTTCAGCAGGAAGGCCAGCGGCAGGTACGCCGGAAGGTCAAACATTACAACCTGGACGCCATTATCTCCGTGGCTTACCGGGTTAACTCCCGCAAAGGCACCCAGTTTCGCCAGTGGGCCACCAGCACCCTGAAAGAGCACCTGACCCGTGGTTACACCATCAACCAGCAGCGGTTCGAGCAGAATGCCCAGGAGCTGGAAGCGGCCCTGAAGCTGGTGCGCAAAGCGGCGGCCTCCCCACAATTGCAGGCGGACACCGGTCGTGGGCTGGTGGAGATTATCAGCCGCTATACCCAGACCTTTCTCTGGCTGTCAGGAACAGAGCCCTTCATTAACTTCCCGATGACACTCGATCTCCGCTCAGGATGCACGGACGAAGGGTGTGCCACAACCGCACATCATTTCAATGAGTTTGACGTGTACAATCTCCGTTCACCCTGAGCGTCCTTCGGCTCCGCTCAGGATGCACGGACGAAGGGTGTTTGGTATGATCCATCAGTCTGGAGCCTCTCCCTTCTACTCTTCCTCAGAACCCAGGGTGAATGTGTTATCCTTGCCAGCCTTTAACCAACTACCGAGGATTCCTCAGAAGTTCAACGGGAACCATTCATGTCTTTCTTTGTATACATCCTGCAATGCGCAGATGGCAGTTATTACACAGGACACACAGACAACCTGGAACAGCGACTGGCCCAGCATCAGTTGCGGTATTTTCCAGACTGTTATACAGCCAATCGCCTACCCGTTGAATTAAAGTATCAACAAGCCTTCCCTTCCCGTGAGGAAGCCCTGGCGGCCGAACAGAAAATCAAGGGCTGGAGCAGGAAAAAGAAAGAGGCCATGATGCGAGGAGATTGGTCACAGGTGTCCCATCTTGCCCGTTCTTATTCAGCGCCTTCCGAACCGCAAAACCCCGTGCATCCTAAACAACCAAACCCCGTGCATCCTAAACAACCAAACCCCGTTCATCCTGAGCAACCAAACCCCGTTCATCCTGAGCCTGTCGAAGGATGTGGACTCCGAACCAACAACGAAGACCGTGCCAATCACCCTTCGACTCCGCTCAGGGTGAACGGAGATTGTACAAACAATGACTGAGCAACTGATCGTAAATCACCTCTCTACGCTGGCGCTGGCGCTGGCGGTGCAGAACAAATCCGCTTCTGGCCGAGGTTCCGGCAAGAAGATTGACCTTTATGGCATTAAGAAACTGCGGGAGCTGATTCTGGAGCTGGCGGTCCGGGGGAAGCTGGTGGCGCAGAATCCGGAGGATGAGCCTGCTTCCAAGCTGTTGGAGCGGATTGAAGCCGAGAAGGTGAGGCTAGTTCAGGAAAGGCAAATAAAGAAACAGAAGCCTTTGCCATTAGTTACTGAAGATGAGAAACCATTTGAACTTCCAGTTGGTTGGGAATGGGGGAAGCTGGGAAATTGATCCAGCAATATTCATTATGGTTACACAGCTTCAGCCAAACATGATTCTGAAGGAGTTAGGCTACTTCGAATAACCGATATTCAAAACGATAGAGTTGATTGGGAAACAGTACCAGCCTGCGAGATTACAACTGAAAACTCTGAAGCATATAAGCTGGAAAGCGACGATATATTGATAGCCCGAACCGGAGGAACAGTAGGAAAATCCTACTTAGTTGAGAACATCAGTGTTCATGCAGTTTTTGCGTCATACCTGATTAGAGTAAAGAGAATCTCTTCTATGTATGCGCCATTTATCAAAACTTATCTCAGCAGAAACGCATCGTCACCAAAGTCGATGAACTGATGACCCTGTGCGACCAGATTGAACAGCAGACCGAAGCCAGCTTGTCCGCCCATACGACACTGGTAGAAAACCTGCTGGCAACCCTCACCAACAGTGCCAATGCCGAAGAACTGAAGCAGAACTGGCAGCGCATCGCCAGCCACTTCACCACCCTGTTCACCACCGAGGCGAGCATCGACCAGCTCAAGCAGACCATCCTGCAACTGGCTGTGATGGGCAAACTGGTACCCCAAGACCCCAACGACGAACTCGCCGCCACACTGCTGGAACGCATCGCCGCCGAAAAAGCCCGGCTGGTCAAAGAGGGTAAAATTAAAAAGCAGAATCCGCTGCCGCCAATTGCGGAGGATGAGAAGCCGTTTGAATTGCCGGATGGGTGGGAGTGGTGTCGTCTGGAAGAGTTGACTCAGATAATAACCAAGGGCTCGTCACCTAAGTGGCAAGGAGTTTCATACACTGAAAACCCTTCTGATGTACTCTTTGTCACCAGTGAGAACGTCGGTGCTTTTGAGCTTATGCTTGATAAAAAAAAGTATGTTGAGCAAAAATTCAACGAAGTTGAACCTCGCTCCATACTGGCGAATGGTGACTTCCTAATGAATATTGTTGGTGCATCGATAGGAAGAACCGCGATTTATGACATTGATGATCTAGCTAACATAAACCAGGCCGTATGCTTGATTCGTATCTTTAAAAATCTTCTTTGCAGCTCATTCTTCCTTCAATTTTTCAATAGCTCTATCTGCATTGGCTATATGTTTGACAAGCAAGTTGATAATGCCAGAGCCAACTTGAGCATGGGCAACATCGCTAAGTTCTTAATACCTGTTCCACCAACGGCAGAACAACACCGCATCGTCACCAAAGTCAACCAACTAACAACCCTCTGCGACCAAATCAAAACCCACCTGCAACACCAGCAGCAAACCCGCCTGCATCTGGCCGATACGCTGGTGGAGCAGGCCGTCAGTAACCGTTAAAGTACACTTACCAGAAGCGCTCGCCAGTCAACCAAAGGAAGACATGATGCTAACCCGACTAAAACTATCCAACTTTAAGGCCTGGCGGGAGTCCGGTGATGTTCAGCTCAGGCCAGTGACTTTGCTGCTGGGGGAAAACTCCACAGGTAAGTCCAGCCTTTTGCAAAGCCTGTTGCTGATGAAGCAGACGGCCATGTCTCCGGATCATACGGTTCACCTCAATCTGGGAGCTGAAGCGAATGACTATGTGGATATGGGCTCATTTGAGGACCTGCTGACCCGAAACCCGGAGAAGCGTAAGGTCGGTATTGAGCTGGATATGGATGACAGTAAAAGCCTCTGTTTCTTTTCGGTGGAATATGCCCAGGATTACAAAAAAAGTCCGGTCATTGAAAGCATGAAACTGAGTACGGATAACGAGCACTGGTTTCGTGTCGCACGGACTGAACGGAGTGCATTTGGCATCTATCTTCCCGGTGAGACACGCACCACCTTGAAGGCACGCTCCTATGCGCCAGAGCGTGGTATTGCCTTTTCAGCAGATGCGATTGCAGCCATGGGTGAGTCGGGAAAAACGGTTCAGAACCTGAGCCTGCAACTGCGCCGGGAACTTGAAGCAATTTCCTACCTTGGTCCACTGAGAAACAAGCCTAAACGGACCTATATTTGGAATCGCACCCGCCCGGGGATCATTGGTGACGATGGTAGCAATGCGATACCCGCGCTTCTGGCCAGCGCTCAGGCCGGAAGGAGAAACGATGACAATCTTGTTGGCTCCGTATCCCGCTGGCTGAAAAAAATGAAGATCGCTGACAAGCTGGAGGTAAAACAGCTCAGTGCCGGTCATTACAGCGTGCTGATTCACCGGGATGGTGTGGTCGCTAACCTTCGGGATGTAGGGATTGGTATATCTCAGGTGTTACCGGTGCTGGTGCTGGCTTATTTTGCTCCGGCATATTCTACCGTTCTTCTGGAAGAGCCAGAGATTCATCTGCACCCGCAGGCTCAATCTTTGTTGGCGGAGTTATTTCTTGAGGTCAGCAAAAAGCGTCATGTGCAGTTTATTGTGGAAACCCACTCAGAGCACCTGTTCCGACGTATGCAGACATTGGTCGCTAAAAAGAAAGCCTCGCCTGAACAGTGCGCCCTGTATTTTGTCGAACGCCAAAAATCCGATGCTGTTCTGAAAACATTAACCATGGATGATTTTGGCAGGCTTTCCTACTGGCCAAAGAACTTCTTCGGCGATGCGACAGGGGAGGTGCGGGAACAGGCAAAACAAACCATGCTCCGGATGAAAGAGGAACGTAACCAATCATGAGTCGGCATGTTGTTGATACCAATGTTTTGATTGTTGCCAGCGGCGAACACCCTGACTCACCGTTTTCATCATACAGGCATCCTGTCGAGGATGCGGGTGAGGCAGAAAAGGTTCTGGAGTGGCTGATGGACTTTGAGCTCAGCGGCGGTCGTATGGTGTCGGACTACGACTATGAAATTTTTGGTGAGTATGAAAAAAAGCTCACTGAACAAGATTATGGTCTGATGGTTCGGCGTACGAAGTTCGATAGGAATGAAATCGATTATGTTGCGCTTGAATGGGAAGATGATCCAGCCAATCCCGACAAGGTTGCCGTACTACCCAAACAACTAAAAGATGTTGTCCACGATCTTGCCGATAGAAAAATGATAGCTGCCTGCTTAAAAGCAAATGAGGATGGTATGGCCTGCACCCTCGTGAATGCCTGCGATACAGACTGGTACGACTGGCAAAAGCAACTTGAAGTAGCGGGCGTAGAGGTTGAGCAGATTATAGAAGAATGGTCCCGCAAAAAATGGAAAGAACACCATGACCGATGATTTCTTCCGCTTTCCCCACACGCCACACATTCAATGGTTGGGTTCTGGTGAACCACGGGGCGATAAACTGTTATCAGATTCCGAAGTCTATGAACTGCTGCATGCAAAGCTGACCGTGGAAGAAAAAGTCGATGGTGCCAATGTCGGCTTCTCTGTCGGCCCTGATGGGAAACTCAGGGCTCAGAATCGTGGTGCCTGGATTGAACGGGATATAGGCGGTCAGTTCAAGCACCTTTGGCGATGGGCAGCCCGTTACGAGGCAGATCTGATCAACCTGCTGGGTGAGCACCTGATTCTGTTTGGGGAGTGGTGCTATGCCCGTCATTCCCTGGCTTATGAGTCACTGCCAGACTGGTTTGTCGGGTTTGATATTTATGACTGTAAGGCAGACAGATTCTTCTCGGTTCCTCGCCGCGATGAGCTAGTTGCCCTTCTGGATCTTCAGCCAATCAAACCGCTTGCCGTGGGTACCTTTTCAATGGAGAAGTTAGAGGCACTGCTGAGCAGGCCATCTCACTACGGTGCAATCAACATTGAAGGTATTTATCTGAGGCAGGATCAGGGGGAATGGCTGAAGCAAAGAGCAAAACTGGTCAGAAGCGACTTTACCCAAACGATTGGTGAGCACTGGACCAGAAAAGGCATTATTCCCAATGAGGTTTTCGGCCAGAGATAACGGTAGTCTGTCGCTCGATTCCCTGTGATTTTTTGCCGCCAAAACGGTTCAATCTACACCACTAAAAAAGGGAGGGAGAAATCTACTTAAGGTTTTTTGACGACTGAGCATGCACAAAGGAAAATTTATCCGGCGAGTCTTTGATTACTGAAGACCGTAAGAAGTATTTGTTTATGAGTGACAGAAGGCTGCATTGCAGGTCAGAGCCTGATACCGATTAGTACCGTTACAGCCCAATCGAAAGTGGGGGCAATAGTGGGGGCAAACAGACAGATACAAAAAAGCCCGTAGTGTTTACTAACGCTACGGGCTTTACTGTATATGGTGCCGGCACCAAGAGTCGAACTCGGGACCCACTGATTACAAGGCATCTATAACTGCTTCCCATAGCCATCCGTAAAATCCCACCACCCTGCTCTACACCCCTTGTTTCACGGGCTCTGTAGAAGATCGCATTCCCATAAGCTACCATAAGAATTTGCTTCATCCCACGCGAAACGGGGACTAAAACGGGGACTAAATTGAGCTTAGTCCCCACTTCCAAAAATCGAATAAATAGAACCATGGTTGGAGTTATTGATGCCACAGTACTCACCCACCCAGATTGAGAACATGACCATTGATGGCAAGAAGAAAATCAAGATCAGTGAGCCGGTCGGGGGGAAAGGTGAAGGGACGCTTGTCTATAAACAGCAAAAGAGTGATGTTGAGGCCTATTACCGGTATCGGGATAAAGGCGAAGACACCACGCTATTTATTGGCCGCTACAGCCGGTTGGGTAAAACCGGCCTGAAGCTGAATGAGATACGGGATAAAGCAAGGGAGTATGCCCGCATAAGACGGGAAATAGCGCCGGTTGATCTTAAGGATCATCTCAAGTTTGAAGAGGCCCGGCGGCTACAGGAAATGGAAGAACAAAAGCGTCAGGCCGCAATTGAAGCAAGCCACGGCACACTGGAAGACCTATGCGCCTTATATGCAGCCAGTCTACACCGCCGAAAGGCATCGTCAGCAAGGGATGTTGAGAACTCCCTGAAACGAAATGTAATAACCCCTTTCCCCCATCTGGCAGCTCGCAAGGCCAATACAATTACACCGGATGATTTAATACCTTTATTCCAGCGCGTACTGGAACGGGGCGTCACCCGAACCTACAACATGGTCAGAAGCAACCTTAAGGCGGCCTTTAATCTTGGTATGAAATCGGACCATGACCCCAGGCAACAGCTTGAGCATGGCAAACGCTTCAGCATCCAGTTTAATCCGGTGGATGCCATTCCAAGATACGCTGAGTTTGATCGGGTCAGGGAACGATCACTCTCCAATGAAGAGCTCCATCAAATGTGGCACCACCTTGAGTCTGGCAAAGAAACATGGAGCCCGTTGTATGGCCTGCTCTTGAGGTTCTGTTTTGTTTGTTTTGGCAATCGTCCTGAACAGCTTAATGATATCAAGTGGTCCGACATTGATTTTACCAAACAAACATTAATGTTTGTTGATACCAAAGGTAAAAACGCAATCCCAAAGAAACGCGTTATCCCGCTCACAAACAGAGCAATGGCCATACTGGAGCAGGCTCAGCGAATATCAGGTTGCTTTGATGGTCCCTTTATCATCACCGGTGGATCACCCATCGATATACGCAACCTTGGCCGCTTTGTGGGCGCCTACAACGACTGGCTGCAAGATAATGCAATGGCGGAAGGCAAGCAGCCTCCGGAACGCTTTACCGCAAAAGACCTGCGCCGCACAGCTACCCGCCTGTTTACCGATTGCCGTGTCCTCAAAGAACATCGCTACCTGCTGCAAAGCAGGGAAGATGGCAGTGTCGAGTCCAAACACTACGACCACGATGACAGGCTGCCAGAAAAGCGGGATGTCGCCAAAATCTACGACGATTACCTGAGCAGAATCATTGAAGGCGCGGCTAATGAGGAATCAGACAATGTTATTCAGTTCAAGGCAACGGTGCCCTCCATTGCATAAACCCTTTAACTGAGTTTATCCATACACGGGGAAATGGTTCTCGATAATGAGGATCACCCCGTGAGAACAGCGTCTTCAGACTATATCCCTGTTTCTTTGTTATCCAACCCAAAAAGCATCAAACCAAGCATCTTTATCCAGTTTAATAGTAAAATAAGACAATTCGTGATGAAATAAAATACAAAACTGGACTGCCTTACAAATAAACCTATAATTTAAACATAATATGCTGTATTCGCCTCACTAACCTGATAACAGAGGCCGTTATGTTAATTGAGTTCTCGACCACAAACTTCCGTTCCTTCCGTGAAAGGCAAACCCTGAGTATGGTCAGGGGTAAATTAAAAGATGACGATAAGCTGGATACCCACAGCTTTCCCTTCCCGGATAAGGCCGACATGGCCTTGCTCCGTTCTGCAGCCATCTATGGTGCCAATGCCTCCGGCAAGAGCAACCTGATCCGTGCCCTGAGAACCATGAAACGAGTCGTGGTCCAATCTGCAGGCTGGCAGCGGGGAAAGGAACTGCCAATGGAACCTTACTTGCTGTCCACGGAGACGACCCGGGAACCCTGCGAATTTGAAGCCTCCTTTTATGCCAACGGTGTCCGCTTTCAATACGGCTTCTCAGCGACCAGCGAGCGGGTTATGGAGGAATGGCTTTATGCCTACCCCAGTGGTCGGGCACAGAGCTGGATCGAGCGCGCTTGGGACGAAGGTAGCCAATCCTACCAATGGGGCCGCATGGAGGCCTTGAAAGGCCAGAAGAAACTGTGGAAGGACAGCACTCGGGATAATGCCTTATTGCTTTCCACTGCCGTACAGCTCAACTGCGAACAGCTTCAGCCGGTGTTTGACTGGTTTGAAAATACGTTGAAGATTGTCGGCATCAATGGCTTTAATCCGGGATTTTCTATCAAATCGTGTGAGAAGGGTGAACGGAAGAAAGAAATTGTTAATTTCCTCAAGTCAGCTGACCTGAACATTACGGACATCAAGGTCAAGCCCAAAAAGATCAGCGCCAATGACTTACCGGAAGACATGCCGGATGATATGAAGCAATCCATCCTTCAGCAGTCAGAAGCCAAAGCGTTTGTAGATATCCAAATCATTCACGAAGGTGAAAATGGTGCTTCGGTTGCGCTCCCACTGCAAAATGAATCCGATGGCACCAGAAAGTTATTCGCCTATGCAGGCCCGTGGCTTGATGTACTTAAAGAAGGCAGCGTACTCTTTATTGACGAGCTGCATGACAACCTGCACCCATTAATCGTCCGGATGCTGGTCGGCCTGTTCCATAACAGCCAGACCAACCCGAAAAACGCCCAGCTTATGTTTACCACTCACGAAACCTCAATCCTCAGTCAGGAAGTGTTCCGTAGAGATCAGGTCTGGTTCGCGTCTCAAGAGGGGGCACAGGGTACACACCTAACCCCCCTTTCTGATTTCAAGGTACGCAAAGGCGCAGAGGATATTGAGCGTTACTATCTGGATGGCCGATACGGTGCCGTGCCCTACCTGCCGCACTTTTATGCTGATGTCTCTGTGGCAATGGGGAATTGATTGTGGCAGACCAGTTGTTCAAAAAGCGTAGAGCAAAAAAAGCAGCAGAGCTTTCCCGACAGCAAGCTAAACGGGAGTCTTATGACAAGGTTCTGATTGTCTGTGAAGGTACAAAGACCGAGCCCAACTACGTGAATGAAATCAAGGACGAACTAAAGCTATCAACCGCTAACGTATCCATAGCCCCTTCACCCGGTTCTGACCCACTCAGCGTTGTTGAGCATGCAGAAACTCTGGTCAATCTACAGGCTCGGCAGAAGCATTTAGACAACTACGACCGAGTATTCTGCGTGTTCGATAAAGACGAGCATGAAGAGCATGGCAATCGCTACAGCAAAGCCCTGAGCAAAATCAGTCAGATCAAAATTAAGGGTGTTACCTTTGCTGCCATTACCTCTAACCCCTGCTTTGAAGTCTGGCCGGTTCTCCACTTCGAAAGGCGAACAGCGCCTTTCTTACCCACCAGCAAGAGAACCGCAGCCCAGGAAGTCGCTCATCACCTTAGCCAGTACCTCCCTGACTATGAAAAAGGCAGGCAGGGCCTCTACAGCCAGATTAAAGGACAAACCAAACAGGCTATCACCTTTGCCAAAAGGCTTGAGCATGAAAACCAGAAAAGCGGCAGCGATAACCCCTCTACGCAGATGCATGTACTGGTCGATTACCTTTACAAACTGAAATGGGGTGAGATTGCCCGATAGCCGAAAGAAAAAAACTCCCAGGTCTTAATCAAGCACTTTCATACATGTCATAAAGGTGTAGTGGTCAAGTAAAAATGGACACCTGATTAAGCCGCTTTACTGAATTCCTGTTGCTCAAAGTCCACAGGGCTCACGTAATCAAGATAG